>CAZCPT010000006.1:0-34196 GCA_964499905.1 uncultured Candidatus Saccharibacteria bacterium
TTTGAAGCCACTGGCACCAAGAATGTTGGTGAATATGCGTCTGGCGAAGTAGTAGTTTACGCATATTTCCGCGGTAGTGGCAAAATTGCCATTAATAACGGTTCAGCATTTACCGTAAATGGTCTAACATTTGTATCTAAGGATGAACGTAGTTTGTCGTGGTCTGGTAAAACGGTAGAGGAATGTTTGAACGCCAATCAACCTTCCATTATTACATCTGGTTGTCTAGTTTCTGGTCGTATTCCAATCGTCGCAACAGCGCCGGGTTCTAAATATAATGTTTCCGCATCACAGGATTGGACTACTACGGCACCGGTAAGCGTGTATTCAGATGTTGCTATGAAAGGTGGTACTGATAAGACCATTAAAGTTATTACGCAAGCCGACGTCGACAAGGCGGTTTCGACAATCAAAACTGCTGATATAAGCGTTAGTAAGAGTAATCTAATTGATTCAATTAAAGAAGAAGCTGAAGAAAATAATACTATCTTTATTATTGAAAATAGCTTTAAGCAAACCGTAGGCGATCCGGTAGTAACGCCGAAAATTGGTGAAGAGGTGAAAGAAGGCGTAAAACCATCACTAACTGTGACCGTTACTGACGCAATCTTCGTGATTGACGAAACCAAGGTTAAAGAATTTATTACCGAAAAGGCCAAACTTGCCAATAATTATCGCATTTACCAAATTGGCGATGAAGAAAAAGAGAATGGCGGTTTGTTTATCGAAAACTTCTTAAAGACCGATACCGGATATACTGGAAAATTAAAAACTACCTATATTTCTGGTCCTTCAGTGACTGAAAATGATATTATCGAAATCGTGCGCGGTAAAGGCATTGGCACCGCTCAGCACGATCTCCAAGAAGTTGATGGCATTTCGAAGATTACTATTGATAAGTCATATCCGTGGGTTTCAACAGTGCCAGACGATCCTGAAAAAATAACTGTGATAATTGAAGAATCTGATAAATAATGAAAATAATTGGTTTAGACGTAGGCGAGAAGAGAATCGGCGTCGCGAAAGCGGACGATAGCATTCGCATCGCAACTCCGATTGGCTTTTTTAATGTTGATGGTACCGAATGGGAAATGATTGACCGTATCGCCAAGATGAATAATACAAATGTTTTTGTGTTAGGACTTCCGCGTAGTAATGAAGGAAACGAAACTCAGCAATCAGTATATGTGCGCCAATTTGCTAAAAAATTGACTGAAAAAATTCCCGGAGCAAGAGTACGCTTCCAGGACGAATCATTAACTTCTGTGCAAGCTGAAGAACGACTAAAAATGCGCAAAAAAGCCTATGAAAAAGGCGATATTGATGCAGAAGCAGCAACAATTATTCTGCAGGATTATGTCGAGAGCTATAGGCCAGAAGAACCAAAACCAGAACCAGTCGAGGAGACTGCACCACTTATTCCTGGTATGAAAGCCGCGCCAGTAGTTGCGGCTGCTCCGACGCCAACACCGACTCCAGCTCCAGCGCCAGCACCTGATCCAACGCAAAAAGTGAAAGCACCAGAACCCGTCGATGTAGACAATAAGACTTTTGAAAAAGAACTTGAGAAGAAGCTTGACGCGGCAGTGCCTAAAGAAGAAGTTGCCGAAGAAAGCAAAAACCCAGTAGTTGTTGCCGCAAAGCAGATTAAGGATAAAACCGAAAAACTCGCCGACAATACGAAGGCTGCCGCTAAGCGCGAGGGGGAAAAGGTCGCCCTTAATGCTAAAAAAGCTGAGCAAAAAGTAAAGAAGTTTTCAAAGAAAATTATCATTTTGCCACCACTGATTATTGCGATTATCGTTCTTTGTGTTGGTGGCGGTTTGTTTATCAAGAAGAAACTTGATGATCGCGCCGCATACGAGGCCTGGGTGAGGGAAGAAGAGTCTAAAAAGGCTAAGGAATTCGAATTTGAAGTTAAACCTGGTGAAACCATCTTTGATGTAAAAAAGAATTTTGCTTCTTATAAATGCAATAAGGACCCACTAGATCCAGAAAAGAAGGAAAAGTGCTTTACGGATGAACAAATTGAAGAAGCTTTTGATTCGTCTATTTATGGCAAATCATTTATTCCTAATGGTGTATCACTTGAGGGTTTCTTGATGCCAGAAAAGTTTAGATGTTTTGAAAATGGCGTTGATAACCCAGTTCAGGCCTGCATTGAGCGATTCTTAAACCATACTAGTGATTTTATCCAAAACAACAATCTTGAGATGAAATATGCTGAAAGAGGGTTTTCTTTGTATGAAGGTATTATCTTGGCTTCCGTCATCCAAAAAGAGGCAAGATCACAAGATATGCCAACCGTGTCTCAGGTATTCCAAACCAGATTAAATTATGGAATTCCTCTAGGGAGCGACGTTACGGTATCTTATGCGTTAGACGTGGTCGACCCAGACCGCACTACTTATAAGGATAATCAGGCTGCCCTTCAAATCGATTCTTGTTATAACACCCGCAAAAACGCGGGGCTCCCATGTGGACCAATCTCGATGCCAGGCGGCAATGCTTTGATGGCGGTTGCCAATCCAACAGATTCGACTTACCTCTATTTCTTGACAGGAGACGACGGTGTGATGTATTATAGTTATACAGAGTACGAGCATAATCAGAATATTTACCTACATTGCCAGGTACTCTGTAACGTATCACTATGACAAGTAAGAAAAGAAAAGAACTGATTAAACGGCTAAAAGCGATTTTGCCGTATTTTGCGACGGGTGTTATCACTCTGGCGCTGGTTTCTGTTGGTTCAATTGATAAGAATAGTTCTGGGATTAACCTTAGTCTAAGCGCGTTTGCGGATAGCGGTTATAACGTATCTGTGGACCAGATGTCTGCCATGTATGTGGTAGCCGATGTTTCTAACGCTTTAAATCTCGCGAGCGCCCAGGACGTGGCGTCTAACTACGTGATTGTCACCTCTATGCGTGATGCTGGCCAATCCTCAACTGGTAAGATTGAAAAACCGACGATTACTGACATTGTGGTTTCTCGCGGTGTTTTGACTCATACCGTAGCCGACGGTGAAACAATGGAAGCGATTGCTGCTTTCTATGGTATTACTACAGATCAAATTCGTTGGTCTAATGGCAAAAAGAACACCTCGATTAGTGTTGGTGAAATTCTTTATATTCCTAGCGTGCCTGGTATTGTTTATACGGTTAAGGCGGGTCAAACGATTGAACAAATCGCTGAAAAATATGGTTCTTCAGTCGCTGAAATTATTGCACTTAATGACCTCGAGAAGGACGGTATTTCTGAGGGCGCAAGAATTTTGATTAAGGGTGGCGTACTTCCAGAAAAGGAGCGCCCAGAATACGTACCACCAAGACGCGTGACATATACCTATACTTACCTAGGTAATACTGCACAGCGTCTCAATATCGAAGTGATTGGTTATTTCTATAATCTTGGTGGCCCATACGGTAGAGGCCAGTGTACGCAATGGGCTTGGTACAAGAGAAGCCAAACCCCTAAACCAGTACCCGGTAACTGGGGCAACGCTCGTGACTGGGCAGCTAGAGCTGCCGCGCAAGGCGTAAGTGTCACTCGTGGCGCACCGCAACCTGGCGACGTGTTCCAAAGCGGATCCGGTTGGTATGGTCACGTGGGTTATGTGGAGGCTGTTAATGCCGATGGTTCGATTGTGGCATCTGAGATGAATTACAACTACGTTCCTTACCGCGCAATTAGGTCTACTATTCCTGCAACTACTGTACAAAACCTCAACTTTATTCATTAGTGTCATCTTGACATTTAGCGCTTTTATTATAGAATAGAAGTATGTTTACAGATACAGCAAAAGTTAGTTTAAAGGCGGGTGACGGCGGCAATGGCGCTGTATCTTTTCGCCGTGAAATTTATATTCCTAAGGGTGGCCCGGATGGTGGTGACGGCGGTAAAGGTGGTGACATCATCTTTAAAGCTGATAAAGACACCAATACCTTGATTGATTTTCGTTACACTCCGATTCTTACGGCCGAGAACGGCAAAAATGGTTCGGGCACACGTTCGGCTGGTCGCTCTGGTAAAGATTTAGTTGTTGAGGTACCGATTGGTACCGTGGTAAAGCGTGACGGTAAGGTTTTAGCCGACCTAACCCACGATGGCCAATCTGCGATTATTGCAAAAGGTGGTGAGGGCGGTTTTGGTAATGCTCATTTCAAGAGTTCCACGAGACAAGCCCCGATTATTGCTGAGGTGGGTGAACCGGGCGAACAATTTGAAGCGGAACTTGAGCTAAAATCCGTTGCCGACGTTGGTTTAGTGGGTCTTCCTAATGCCGGCAAATCGACTTTTCTTTCTGTGGTTTCAAATGCTAAGCCAGAAATTGCCGATTATCCGTTTACGACGATTACGCCAAATCTCGGGGTGGCCACAATTGATGAAAAAGATATTTTGATTGCTGATATTCCGGGCCTTATTGAAGGCGCATCAGAAGGGAAAGGTTTGGGGCATGACTTCCTTCGTCACGTTGATCGTACAGCGGTACTACTACACCTAGTTGATGTTTATAATAATGACGCCGGCGAGGCTTATAAGACGATTAGGAACGAGCTTGAAAAGTATTCGGATTTGAAGGATCGCCCAGAAGTAGTGGCGCTCACAAAATGCGAAGGCGTAGATAAAGAGATTATTGATATGCAAACTGCTTCAATTCTTGCGGTCAATCCAAACGCCCGAGTCTTTACGATTTCTTCAGCCGCCCACGTCGGCTTGACCGAATTGCTGAGAGAATTAAAAGATGAAGTACTGTCTTCATCTATTGCGGGGCCGCGTTCGTCCGGCCCATCGCCATGGGCGGACGACGCTAACTCTCGCGCTGCCGCGCTCCGAAATGCCCCGCAATTAGACGAAGACACCACTCCTGTTATTTCTCTTAGCGACAAAGAATTAAAGACGACGTGGAAGGTTGAAAAAACTGAAGACGGGAAGTTTGTAGTGACCGGTGAAAAAATCGAAAAGTTTGCTCGTCGTACCGATCTAAATAACTACGCTTCCGTAAATCGCTTGCGCGATATTATGAAAAAACTTGGCATCAGGGCGGAACTTACTTCCATGGGAGCTGAGCCAGAGTCGATTATTTCTATTGCCGGAAAAGAATTTACCCTTGTGGAAGACTGGTAAAAAATAGGACTTGACAAAATAACGCTTATGCTTTATATTGATAATTAAGCTGGTACGCTTCACAGGGGTTCCACTGAATATTAGTGGAGTGTGGAGACTTACATTAAAACAAACAGCGGATTAAAACAAACCAATGTGCCCCAAGGGTGGGCGCGCATCAGCGCGGAGACGGCAAAGCCGTCTCCTTTGTTTTCACCCTGTAAAACTTGAAATTGCTAAAAAGTGTGCTATAATATAATTGTCCTAAGACAAATCTACTCTAAAGGGGGAGAATATATGAACAAATCTCTTGGGATGAACTTTATGGAAGAACATGGGAAAGAACTCGCCGCGTTCATAAAAAAAGGTTTGCAGTCCGAATTTGAAGTGAAGGGCACCGATCTCGATGACGGCATGCAGCTCCAGGTTTATGAGGAGGGCCCTTGGTCCTACGAGAATCGCTGGATTCATGGCGAGCCGGCCACCGGCATCACTATCGTTCGCTATGAAGGCACGCCCTGCTGGTCTATGGTTTACTTCAGCAGAATGCTGACCTACGCCGACCGCGCTGAGGTCTATGCAACCTTAAGAACCGTGTTTGCGGAACCGTCCAGCGAAAACTTCCTGCGCGGTCCCTGCGAGACGCATCTTAAGACCGGCTATTCTTATTTCAATGTTCTGCATGGCGCTCTGGCCAGATTTGACGGCCTCGAGACCGTGAAAAGCCCCGATGAAGACATCGTCTTCAAGATTCATTACAGAGGGGGCGCCGTCTGCGTCTACTGACGGTTACCATCGCACCACCGCTCTAGCGGTGGTTTTCATTTTATGTTATAATATGACCATGATAAAGTTTACGATTATCACATTATTTCAGGAAGCCTTAGAACCATATCTAAAAACTTCGATGATGTGGAAGGCAGTAGATAAGGGGCTCGCTGAGTTTGATTTTGTTAATCTTCGTGAATTTGGACTCGGGCTACATCGCTCAGTGGACGACACACCTTACGGCGGTGGTGACGGTATGCTCCTGAGGTGCGAGCCGGTTTTTAATGCAATTGAGTCGGTAAAAGCTAAAGATCCGGATGCTAAGGTTATAATCCCAACGCCGGCCGGCGAGATTTGGGATCAAAAAATGGCCCGCCAATTTGCTGAAACGGGCACCGAAAAAGACGCTCACTACATTATCTTTTGTCCGCACTATGAAGGCTATGATGAACGTATTTTGTCGATTGTAGATTACAAGGTTTCGCTCGGAAAATACGTGCTAACGGGCGGTGAATTACCGGCACTTATCATTATTGATTCGGTGGTACGCTTAATCCCAGGCGTACTCGGCGGTGAACAATCTGCAATTATCGAGTCGTTTTCAGATGGTGACAATATCGAATACCCGCAGTATACTAAGCCATATGACTTTCGCGGTATGACCGTACCAGATATTTTGCTTTCGGGGAACCACGGCGAAATCGCTAAATGGCGCGAAGAGCACTCAAAAAAAGCTAATTAAAAAACCGGGTTAAATACCCGGTTCACGCTCCCTCGGGGAGCATTTTTAATGTTCCTAACTCTTTGATGGTCCAGATTAATTCTTCGTAGGTGCAGTTATTTTTGATTTCGTACTGCCAGTGAGTCCAGCCATTAAGAAGAGTTGCGATGACTTTCAGGTTGTCGTAGCCATTCTTTACAAACATGCGAACTTCACAACCGGCGCCCGGATAAATACACTCGCCACGCGAAAGATGTTCGACGATTTGTCTGGCCGAGGAATAGTAATAAATATCTTTCTCGTCATCAGAGACATGAGGCTTGCAGGCCTCAAGACCGAAGAACATCAGGTTTTGATCCATCACCGAATTGCCGGTGCCGTTTTCGTCGCGATGAGCACAGTCCACCATGTAGCGAAACACCATGTGCGGCTCGAACGCTTCCTTATGAAAGCCATGTAGGCGCAGCATCTCAAGGATAGACCTCGTACTTATATCGAGATGGCCGATTTCTTCCTGAGTCATAATAGGAACATTTTTTGAAGGTGCAGCTGTATTTTTCATTTCTTTTCCCCCTTTATTACAGCTATCTCTATATTATACCACACTTATGCTAAAAAATCAAGTAAAGAGGTGTAGTATAATAGGGTTATGAACCTGATGGATTCGGTTGAGAGTTTGAAAGGGATTGGGCCAAAAACCGCCGCTATTTTAAGAAAGGCGGGGATTAAGACGCTTCGTGATTTTTTTTATAATTTACCGCGCGACTACGAGAACTATACGGCGCCTGTAAATATTAATTCGATGCGGCCTGGCAAGGTGGTAATAAGGGGAAAAATTGATTCTATTTCAACTCGGCCGTCCAGAAAGAGGAGGCTTTCAATCACTGAAGGAGTGGTAAGGGATGATTCGGGTGCGGTGCGTGTAGTATGGTTTAACCAAAGCTACCGGGCTAGGCAATTTTCTCCGGATAAAGAGTATTATTTTACCGGTGTCTACGAGCTAAAAAATGGGCGCTATCAAATTACATCGCCTTCGGCGGCGTTGGTTTCGGATATAGATTTAGATTCCGGTTTTACACCGATTTACGTGTCGCACGGGCCGGTAAAATCGAACGATTTTAAGAGACTAGTTGCGAATTCGCGAGAGAGATTTTTTGAAATACCAGATTTACTCCCGACCGTACCGGCTGGCACCAGAAAAGAAGCCTTGTTCAAAGTGCATTTCCCAATTTCGGCAAGAGATGCCGGTGAAGGCAGGGAATATCTGGCCTACGAAGAGTTATTTGAGCTTATTTTGGCTTCAAAACTAAATCGGCGCGAGAATGAAAAACTAGTGGCCAGAGCTATTCCATTTGACGTCGAAAAAGTGCGAGATTTTGTTGGTAAATTGCCTTTTAAATTAACTAACGCACAGCGCCTGGCGGCTTGGGAAATCTTTAAAGATATGGAGAAAAACACGCCGATGAACCGCCTTTTACAGGGCGACGTAGGTTCTGGCAAAACGATGGTGGCGGCGATGGCAGCATATGAAGCTGTGAATGGCGGGACACAGGTGGCGCTTCTTGCACCAACGGCGATCCTTGCAACGCAACACTTTGAAGGATTATCTAGGCTGCTTTCTGGTTTTGGTGTGAAGGTTGCGCTTCTTACTGGCGCAACTAAAAACAAGGCAGAACTAAAGGCAAAAATTGTTACCGGTGAGATTGATTTTGTGGTTGGTACGCACGCACTTCTTACTGACGACACGGAATTTAAAAATTTAGGGCTTACAATTATTGATGAACAGCACCGTTTTGGCGTGGAACAGAGACAAAAACTGGTATTAAAATCGCCAAACGGCCTCGCGCCGCATCTTCTTGCAATGACAGCTACGCCAATCCCGCGTTCTTTGCAACTCACAGTATTTGGCGATCTTGACGTTTCAATTCTAGATGAACTGCCAAAAGGCAGGCAACCAATTGATACGAAAATCCTCGCGGAGATTAATTCAAAGGATAAACTGTATCCACATATAGCCCAAACGGTAAAGGCTGGGCAACAGGTTTATTGGATTTGTAAGGCAATTGATGATAATCCTTTAACCGAAACTACATCTGTAAAATCGCGCGCGGTTAAACTAAAAAACCTATTCCCGGATTTTAGAGTTGAATTTTTGCATGGCCGAATGAAACCAGCCGAAAAAGACGAAATCATGGAACGTTTTGCGAGTGGAAAGATTGATATTCTGGTATCAACCACCGTAGTAGAAGTAGGTGTAGATGTGCCGAATGCATCGCTCATGATAATTGAAGACGCGGAGAATTACGGTTTAGCACAGCTTCACCAGCTTCGCGGGCGCGTGGGAAGAGGTAGCGTGAAATCTTATTGTTATTTATTAACTATTGGTGACGCCCAGCCATCTAGACGACTAACGGAACTCGAAAAGTCTACGGATGGGTTTTATCTCGCGGAAGTAGATCTAAAACTCAGAGGCCCAGGTGAGATTTATGGCTCTTTGCAGCACGGTGCATTGGATCTTAGAATTGCCACGCTAACAGACACTAAGCTTATTCACCGCGCCGGGAAAGACGTTGACCAATTCTTGCAAAATGACGGAAATATGTTAAAATATGAAGAATTAAGAGCTGGGATTTCTAAATACCAGCAATTAACAACACTAAATTAGGAGCAAAATGGGACTTAAAAATGGCGAAGTAGTAGCGATTACGGCCGGACTCCATAAGGGGAGAAGGTTGATGACTCCTGGAGCAGGGACCCATCCGATGGGTGCCAGGGAAAGGATTGCGCTTTTCAACATTATAGGGAATGATCTTCGTGATTTTGAGGTTCTTGACGCGTATGCTGGTTCTGGCGCTTTGGGGCTTGAAGCAATTTCTCGCGGGGCAGCTTGGGCAGTATTTATAGAGAAAAACCGCAAAGCAGCCGATGTTATTAAAACGAATATCAAAACTTTAGGCGTGGATGGAACGGTTGAAGTCTCCTCTGTGACAAATTTTCATTCTGATCTAGACTTTAACCTGGTTTTTGCCGACCCACCATATGATAAATATAGCTTAGATGAGGTGCTTCATTTACCCCAATTCGTGGCCGAAAATGGATTATTTGTACTCTCTCATCCAGGGGAAGCACCAGAAATAGAAGGTTTTCGCTTGATGAAGACTAGCAGCTACGCCAGGGCGCACATTTCAGTATACCAGCGTTTTTAGCATAACCATTTTATTATTAAAAGCGCTAGTCCAATAAAATATGCTTGTTTTTTTAGCAAAAGTGTGATATAATCGAGACATAAGGAGTTTTATATGTATTATACTAACACCGATTTAGAGAGGGCTGAACGCCGCAAAATTATCATTATCGTCGCTGTTTCGATGATTCTTATTTTGGCGCTCATTGCTGCAATCATTATTGTAGCAACCAACAAGTCTAAAAAGAGTGTAAGTGATAATGGCAATAACTCTTCATTCTCGATTGTTGAAAGTAGTGATGATAAAAAGTCTGAAACCGAAAAGACTGACACGGATTCCAAGACTTCAACTGATAAGAAAGAAGATGATGACAAGTCTAGCTCGTCTAGCGTTGGCACGATTTCTACCAAACCAACCACTACGACTCCAGCTACGACCACGCCAACCACTTCGACCTCTTCGAAGCTTCCAACCACTGGTCCGGAAGACGGCTTGTACGCAGCCGCCGTGCTTGGCCTTCTCACGATGAGTGGCACTGCATACGCAATGTCTAAGAGAAAAGCTTAATAAAATAGATCCGGTGAAGAGCCGGATTTATTTTTTTGCGAAAGATGCCTAAAGTGATTGTGTTATAATAACGACAAAGGAGACATATTAATGGGACTTGATATTTATTGGGGTGGCGAAGCGTCAAGGGATTACGAGTATGATTTTTTTCGTGAATTTGCCAGCAATCTTTTCGAGATGTTTAAAGAGGAAGAACTCGATGGTATTCTAATTGGCCATCCGGTCGTTCCAAGTAATGTATATCTAAAACCCGACTGTGTCCTGATAACAAAAAACAGATTAGTATTGATTGATTTTAAGAATCATGGCGGAAAACTCTGGCTGCCTACTGGTGAAGCTTTTGAAAACTCGCCATGGCGGCACAATGGCGTTATTATTGGTGGCGGCAAATCAATTAACCCATTTGAGCAGTTGCAAAAACAAAAGAATTGGGTGGAGGAATTGATTGGTGAAGGTACATATGGAAAGTATGGCATTGCTTGTGTGGTATGTTTCCAACAAAATATGAGCATCATGAATCAAGTTCCTGGTAAATTTCAGTCTTGGTTTTCAGTAACAAATGCATTCCAGTATCTTAACCGAATTCGAGATATTATTAGCGTAAAGAGCAACAAAAATGTTGATTTAGAACAAGTTGCATCTTATTTTGAAGCTAAGCCGTACCATGATTATCACCCAGTAGATCTCGGGAGCGTTGATGCAGTTAGTGAAGCAAATGAAAAGCTTGAACGTGCCGAGCAAACTATGGAAGAAACTCGGGAAAAAGAACGCGAGTTGGTTGAAAAAATCAAAGAAGCTGAAGCCAACAAAAAGAGCGCCGAAAAGTTAAAAGATGATCTGAAGAAAGAACGCGAGGCGCTCTCAGTTATGAAAGAATCCGTTGAGAAAGCCAAAAAAGAGTTTGACGATAAAAGATATCTTTTGGAGCTAGAAACACAGCGCGCAATTAAAGCAAGAAGTGAAGCCTTAACCGCTAAATCTGAAGCCGACAAGGCTTATTCCGAGATGCAAAAAGAAGAAATTAGTTCAAAAACGAAAAAAATCATTTGGTCTGTTATTGGCGCGTTAGTGCTTGCCGGAATTATCACGTTTGCCATCTTCCGCATCGTTGAAAATAACGAAATAGCAAAAAGAGAGGCGGAAGAGGAGGCTCAACTTGAAGAAGATTATCGAAACGGGCGCAAATGTATACCAGTAGAGAAGGTTGCTGATTATGTAGGAAACAGCGGTGTTTGCGTTGATTTTTATGCTGGGTATATCAATGAATCTCCGTATTATGTATTTGTTGATAATAAAAAGAACGGCATTTTTAGTCTAATGATTTCTAAAAAACTCATTTCTGAAAATGAAGCAAAAAGCAATTACTTAAATAAGCATTTAAATGCCCGTGGCACAATTACGAAGTATGAAGATACCTTTGAAATAAAGATTTCAGATTTAACCCAGATAACAATTCTAAAATAATATGATATAATAATACCTAAGCCCGTTCGTGTAGCGCGGGCGAGCAAAACGAGCCCGAGTGGTGAAATTGGTATACACGTATGCCTTAGGAGCATATGCCATTTGGTGTGCAGGTTCAAGTCCTGTCTCGGGCACCAAGAGTATTTAATGCCTCCATTAGGCATTTTTTAGTTGGGGACTTGGCGCTTCGCGAGCAAGTCCTGTCTCGGGCACCAAGATGAATTGGACATTTCGAATGTCCTTTTTTAAATTATTGGTATAATAAGTTTATGAGTAAACTTGCAGAAGCAATGTCTAAATTTGATATTAATGAGATTGAGGACTTTGATCACGGTTCACATGCTACTAACCTTCATCCAATAATTATTGTGCCTATAGTTTTTGTTATCGTTCTAATTGTGGGCTTTATTATTCGTTTAATGGCAAGAGGTAGCAAGGAAGCAATTAAAAAGGCCGATATCATCATGCTGGTTGGATTACTTGGGGCGGTTATTTCTGGAGTAATCATTCTTATCATAGAATTATCAATGCAATAAAAAGCCGCCCGAAAATGGGCGGCTAGGGAAATGTGCGAGAGCCTCAAAGCTCTGGTTTCCGGACACCGAGTGGTTCTCGGAGGCTCTGTTACCGGCGGTAGCCGGCCTAGCTACGAGAGCGCAGTGCTTCTCCCGTATCCCATAGGCGGGACGTGTCCCTCTATGGCCTTTTTTGACCCGACACGGCCTTCCCCGTGTGAGTACCTCCGCGTCCATAGGGGCGCGTATACTGTCGTAGGCTTACCTACGATAGTGAAAGATCGGGACCGACCGGTTAGCCGGCAAGCCCCGACCCATATGCCACGAAGCGGCGCCACCCGTGGCCAATAGATTTATTATAACATACATTTTTTATAAAATCAACTGACATTTCGTTATCCACAAGATCATCCATTTTTTATAATTATGTTTAAAAAACCATTACGTAAAAGCTTATTTCGTGTTATTATGGTTATGTATGAGAGTGTTTGGAGGAACTCGGTCACGGAGGTGCCGCGTTGCTTATCGAAGGAACGTTTTTCGTTCAGTCGTAAGATATTGGAACACCTTTGTTTCTGCTCTAATCTTTGCATTTGGATTAGTGGTCTTTTTGTCTATTTTCCAGAGTATTCCAGCTCAAGCAATCGCAAAAGAAAGTACGCTCTCGATGACTATCGATACCAACGAATTAATCCTTTCGATTACGCCAGAATTAGATGGTGCTTTTGGGGTTTCTGAAGACGCCACTATTTCTATTACTACAGATAACTTTTCTGGCTACATGCTTTCTGTTGCAACAAATAACGGCACAAGCTTAGTGGATGGGTTTAATCATGAAATCCAATCCATCAGTTCTATTGTTTCTGGTACTGATTTTGCTTCTAGCTCTGCCTACGTCAATAAATGGGGCTATAAACCGAGTAAATATGTGCAATCAATTAATAATGTTAATACTGTTATCGCCAACACAAACAATTTCTTGCCAGCCCCTTCTTCGGCGGGGGATTTAATTGATATAACTAGTGCACCAAACTCTACTGCAAACCAATACACTATAGCCTTCGGTGCAAAAGTTGACTTTGCTCTACCAAAGGGAACTTACAGCTATACCTACATCGTACGCGCGATATCAAATCCGACCATCTACAATATCACTTATGATGATAGTACTGACGATGTTGTCACAAATATGCCAACACCAAACCCACAAACTGTGCAAATTGCTGGTGGCACCGATGAGCTTGAAAGCGTTGCTTCATTAAGCTCTAATATACCGCTTAGAACTGGATATACGTTCAATGGCTGGTGCGACGAAGAAACTACCTTTAACACCACTACAAGAAACAGTGAATGTAGTGGCACAGTTTATACCGCTGGTGCAGATTATGGTATTGACCAGACCACCGACGGTTCTAATATTACGCTTTATGCAATCTGGAATGTTAATTCTTACACAATTTATTTCCACCCAGAGAACGGGGATAGTACTATCGAATGGGGTAAGAAGTACGGTGATGCGCTAGGTACTCTGCCTGCACCAATTAAAGCAGATTATATACTTGAGGGTTGGTATCCAAATACAAACTACACCGCTGCGGAAAAGATTTCAGATGAAACACTGGTAACTGGTGATCAACATTACTATGCCCATTGGGTGCAAACCTTATTCCCGATTGTTTGGAACCAGACAGGGAAATGTGTATTCCATGGTGATGGTAATGGTGAAGGGACCGGCGACGAAAAATATTTGATTACTGGTTCAGAATGCGCCGATTACCATGACAAAAGATTTATTGATACTGGTATTGCATTGTACAGTAACGATAATTATCAAAAAGATTATGAGGTTCATTTTACAATTGATACATATAATCCGAATGCACAGTCAGATACTCAGTCAACTATATTTAGCGATAAATTGTCAACTACTACGGGTGGTGGAAGTCCGCGCACTGCACCATATTATGGTAGAGCACCTGGTATCATTGTGCGAAAAAATAACAGTGTCGGGATAGAAATCAAATCAACTTATGGCGGTAATGCTAGCACTGCTGGCGAAGATGAATTAAGACAAGTCACAAAGACTCCTGTTGCGACTGCCTATAATGGCACCGACATTCGCATTTTCAGAATAGATGGCGTGATTTATTCTAGCGTGGACAATGGACCGTTGATTGAGTTACAAGATGTTTCATCCTTTAACCAGCAATATGGACTGAGTGCTTGGTTTGGCGCATATCCGGATAACGTAGATTGTAGCGAGAATTGTACGGCGGCAAAGAGGTACTTTACCGGCGAATTAAGTAACATGTATATCCGTCTTGGCGAAATGACGACCAGCGATGTCCACGATGTGACCTTTAACGGAAATAATGGTACCCCGGCTACTACTGCTTACAAAGTCATAGACGGCGATGCTCTGACTGAACTACCGACAGTGACCCGAAGCGGTTGGCTGTTTAACGGTTGGTGGACCGATCGGGACAATGGACAGCAGATTTCTACGGCAACTGTGCCGACGACCAATACGACATATTGGGCACATTGGAAGCTATCAGTCACCAATGCTCAGATTACCAATACTGCTATGCAATTATCGGCTAACGATACGGAAACAATTGCAATTACTAACGCATCAGACGTAGAACCGTATACACTAGTTTCAAGTGATACTTCGGTGGCCACCGTTGACCAGTCAACCGGAGTAGTCACAGCAGTTGGCGATGGTACAGCTACTATAACTATGACTGGTACGCTCTCCGGAGATACGCGCACGATAAGTGTGACGGTAGGGAACCTAATTGATGTGGTCTTTGATTCACAGGGCGGTACGCCAGCAACACAGACGTTGCAGGTGGCTGACGGTGGTTCATTTAGTTCACTTCCAACCGCTATAAAATCTGGATCTTCACTTGAAGGGTGGTATACCGGCACTAATGGTACTGGCACAAAGCTAACTACCTCTACGGTCTTTGATACGAATACACCAACACTGTATTATGCTAACTGGGAGGAGGCAACTTATCTATGTAAGGTTGCCACTACGCTCCATACTGAGACCTGTGCTCAAACTGGTAACAGTAATGGGTGTCTTGGCGCTGGCTATACTACCACTGGCGATACTTCAATCATTACCTATGGTACAATTCCGTCTTCCTCTACGATGACGCCAGGCGATGCCTACGATTGTGATATTAATAACGATAAAGTTTGGGATGCCACTACGGAAAGATTTTACTATTTTGGCACCGAAAATGGCAAAGCCAAATTTGTATATTACAAAAACATGAGCGATACTAGCTATAATTATGATACAGCTCTCACGTATCTACCTACTTCTGCAAATCCCGATTGGAGTAACCCAAATCTTACGACGTTTACTGGTGACTACGCTGGCAAAGTTGCGCGCTTCATGACTTTCCCAGAGGCTTGGGAGCTTTGTGGTAATACTACTAATAACATTGGCGTAAATGGTAGATGTCTATACTTACTTGAGAAATCGGCCTTTGCTAATACCACTATTACGGATGGCATCTGGCTTGAAAAACAAACAGACTATGCAAACAGAATCCAGACTAGGAGCCTTTCAATTACACATGGCTCTACCCAGGCTAATGCACCGAGACCAACCATTGAAGTGTTACTTGAATACGTTGAGCCGTATTATTACACTATTACTTTCAATCCTCATAATGAGACTAGCTCCTTTACCGAGACTGTTACTGCCGGCGAGGCTCTAGGTAATAAGTATCCGAGTACCGACCCAACATACGCCAATCATTTCTTCCAAGGTTGGTATACGGCAGCGAGTGGCGGTACACTAGTGACTGATCAAACAGTACCGGATAGTAGCCTGACTTATCATGCACAATGGAAGGGTACGGTAGCATTGGCGCAAGTTTCTAGCAATGCCATTTCAGTGGTTGAGGGCAACACCGCAACAATTACAGTGACCAATGCGTCTGATCTTGAAGCGTTCACATTCTCATCAAGTGATACTAGCATCGCCACAGTTGATTCATCTACTGGCGTAGTTACCGCCGTCGCAGAAGGCACCGCTACGATTTCAATCTATGGCGCGGATTCTCATGCAACAAACAGCATCGTAACCGTAACGGTCGTAGATGCATCACAATCGTTTAGAGTTACCTTTGATCCACAGAACGGCGATAGTAGTTCCTGGGTTGATGTTCTAGCTGGTAACGCAATTGGCACAGACATGCCTCAAAACCCAACTTATACAGGTCATTTGTTCCAGAGATGGTATGACATATCTAATAATAATACTGTAACTAGTGCAACAGAGCCACTTTCAGCTATGACCGTGTACGCTGAGTGGAAACTATATGTAACCCAGGCCGTGATTTCTAATGCTGATCTAACGCTTACAGCAGGCGATCAACTTACATTGCTAGTTGGTAATTCGTCGCAACTTGAAACGTACACATTTAGTTCGGCCGATACCTCAATAGCTACAGTAGATTCTAGTACAGGTGTAATTACGGGTGTGGGCGCTGGCACTGTAAATATCATTATGACTGGCGCGCAGTCTAATCTTACTAAAACGATAGAAGTTCAGGTAACGGCAGCACCGGTGATAAAGCGAACTGTAACCTTTGATGCAAATGGCGGTTCTACACCGAGCCCAAGCGCTACAATTCAGGTGGATGATGGTGATCCAGTAGGCAGTTTGCCAACCACATCACGTGCCAACCATATGTTCTTCGGCTGGTACACAGATAACGGGACCTTCTATGAAGAAGTTACACCAGAGACCACCGTGGATGACGACGTAACTTACTATGCTAGATGGATTGAAGATACTACCAGCTTCCCAATTGTTTGGGCGGAAGTTAATGCTTGTACATTTAATGGTACTAATCATATAACTGGAACTTATTGTCTTGAAGATGCCGTAACAGGAAATGCGCTTGATTTGACGAAACACTATATTGACACTGCTGTGAAGTTATTCTCAAGTGCTAATTACCAAAAAGACTTTGAAATTGGGTTTAATATTGTATCATATAATAACACTGCTTCTCCATCTCAGGCTACGTTTGTCACTTCTAAGGCCGAAAACTTATCTGGCTGGCCTGGATTTACGATGAGAAAAAATGGTACCGATACAATTCAATTTACTGAGAGATTTAGTATGGATAGCGCCTCGGCCAATGCCCCGAATATACCTGCGGCTACGTTGAAGCAGGTTCGCATCGCTAGAATCAATGAGAAGATTTACTACGCTTGGAATGGTGCGTCCTATACCATGTTCCGAGATATTAGCGCAAATACCACAAGGTTTGACACTAACGTCTGGTTTGGCGCAACGCTTGACTCAACTGGTAATGGTTCGCAGCGCCCAATTTACGCGACATTTACTGATATGTATATTAGGTTAGGGCAACCGACTGAGTATTTGATTGACTTTGACCCTGGTAATGGATCGCTCGCTACAGGCGAAGAAAGTAAAACTATTGCCATCGGCGCCCAGGTAGGGCAATTACCGACACCGACTCCACCAAGCGCAAGTTACACCTTTGATGCTTGGTATGATGAATCGGTCTCACCGGCAGTAGCGATTACATCTTCAACCCAACCGAATGGCAACAAGACATATGTGGCACACTATAATTACACATCTTCAAACACTCCAGTAGTATTTGATGTATCTAACGATGCGACGCGAGATTATCAAGACTTAATAGATGGCTGGGTGCCGAGTCCGGTTAGTATTACCACCTTTAACGAAGCCTCGCCGATTAATAATTCAACTTGGGGCAACACTGCATCATTAACAGAACTACAGTTCTGGAATGGAATTAGGAGCAATTTCGTGGACAATGGATGCTTAATACCAAGTTCTAGTGATGCAGTAAAACCATTGTCGAGTCTATCGAACTGGACGAATGGCTCGGTGGATTGTTCAAAGCCGGATGCGTATGATACCAATATTGGCGCGGCACTAAACGTCTATCTTAATAATGCCCAAGGCACTCAGGTAACGTACACTAAAGCCGATAACGGCGTGATCCATAATATGATACCAGGGCAGACCTATTATTGGGAGAAGCAGGGCGACAGCACAATCTATGGTTACGTAACGGCGACTTCAAATGGTTCAAGCACGGGCACACGTTGGGTGGATACTGGAACGATCCGTAATGTACGTGATCTTGGCGGTCTACCAGTAACTTATACTGATGGTAATAATAACACCGTGACCGGAACACTAGCTTATGGTAGATTATTCCGTGGCGAAAAGCTAAATAGTGCTCCTGCGACCGAGCTTACTAACCTTGGCATTACCACAGAATACAACGTGGGCGATGAATACTCTAGCGATACACATCTGACTGATTACCATCTCAATCAAGTGATTCATTATAATTTTGATTATAATTCCGGTGATGAAAATAATGCTAGTAGTAATTATATGAAAGCTTGGACAGCAGTAACCAATATCATAACAGATATAACTAATACTAGCACCACCAAAAATGTTTTCTTCCACTGCCGTGTGGGGGCAGATCGTACGGGCACGGTAGCATATATATTGGAAGGGTTACTTGGCGTGCCGGATGAGGCTAGATACCAAGAATATGAACTGACCAATCTGTCTGGTCTTTACGACAGAACTAGGTATTATAAGGAAAAATCGAGCAGTAATAATTTGAAGTTTGTCTATATGATGGGGTACCTAAAGACCACGCAGGATGTTTATGATTGGTATATGAGTAATCCAAATGCCGATGCTAGTTTAATCCAGTCGTTTAGAACGGCAATGACCGTACCGAGCTCATAAAAAACCGCCCTGTTAGGGGCAGTATTTTGATAAATTACGTTATTATTAAGAAACTAATAAACATGATAACCAGGTTGCATGCCACGCAACTAAAGCAGATATGCTGCCAGGTGATACGTTTTTTGGTGAGTACTTCCGGGGGCGATACGCCAGCTAGCTCGGCTTCCGGTACGCCCGGTGGGATTTCAAGATATGGTAATCCTTTGTGCCAGAAGATTAAACTAGGCAAAGCATTAATGGCTGCAGACCGAAGCGTGCTGGTAAAAGTTGATTCAATGTATTTATCGTCAATCATGATAGGCGCAGTTTTGATTAGTTTTGGCAAGAAATACATGATGATAAATCTAAAACCATTAGTAATGCTAACCAAACATATTACAATCCATAATTGGCAGAGAAGACTAATCTCTAGTTTTCTCATTTTTGGTATAAATGAGGCAAACATTGCAAAGTAGACTATCAATTGAAAGCCCACGATGATGCCGTAAATTGTTTCAACCGACAAACCATTCTCCTCCTAATGTACGAAATTTAAACGTAATTTATCATAATTATTATATAATATTTTTTGTATTTTGTAAATGCTTTATCTTTTTAGTTTTTTGCTATAATTAAAGTATGGAAAAGAAACTTCTAGCTTACGAAAAACTCATTGAAAAGAAAACTAAGGAGGCCACCACTGTTGCTGAAAAAGCAAAGCTTGCCGAATTTCACAGAGAGATGTTAAATAATTTCCAACACGAAAGACTAATCCATCTGATTATTACTTTGTATTTTGTACTTGTTTCAATCACTTTTCTTTTCATTGCCGCTTGGGCCGGGGCAACTTATAGTTTTGGTAAGGAAATGCTGCCGCTTTATATTCTACTTGCTATTATGGTGATTCTGACCGGTTTTTATGTCAAACACTACTATGTACTCGAGAATCACATTCAAGCGCTTTATAAATACACCGAAAAACTCCACGACATTTAAAAAACCACGAACGAGGTCGTGGTTTAAGGGGGGTTAGCGGTCTGGTTTACCGTAAAAGTAGTTGTGACGATAGTCCAGACTGATGCGTTCCGCATAAAGTTTGGTTAGCTGTTCGGCTTCTTCACGAATAGATCTTTTAATATCGAAAGAGACTTCTTTCCATTCTCCAAAAACACTAATGCTGCCAACTTTGCGACCGTGATTACATAAATGCCAATGAGGCTCTTTATAGCTGGCACAATCGGCGCGGTGAACATCTAATCTTAAAGAATAACCGTGGACGGTAAGCGGAACTTCTAAGGTTCTGGGTTCGGTGTCTGTACTCATACAACACCTCCTTTAAATAGTAACAGTACTCATCTGTCCTTTTTATATATTAACATAAACGTCGGGTTTGTCAATAAAAAGCCCCGACTGGGTCGGGGCGAGGGGTGAAATCAGTAGTCTGCTCCGTTTTCACGGTTATATTCGTAGATAGACCGAATCTCAC
This sequence comes from uncultured Candidatus Saccharibacteria bacterium, assembly GCA_964499905.1. Lineage (GTDB taxonomy): Bacteria > Patescibacteriota > Saccharimonadia > Saccharimonadales > Saccharimonadaceae > Nanosyncoccus. The sequence continues at coordinate 20,600 of CAZCPT010000006.1, forward strand.
TGGAATAGCTGCTGGTCAGGCTCTCGGCCTCTCTGCGGATGGACGAACTGACGTCCGGAGTAGAAGCCCACGAGCCGTAGGCGGAGATCTGGCCGATGCGGCGGCCGTGCTGGCAGAGGTGCCAGTGCGGAGTGCGCTCGAAATTGCAGTCGCTTTTACGAGTGTCGATCTCCATATAGTAGCCGCTGGAGCTGAGATTGACTTTCAAGGTTCTAGGTGTACCCATAATCGTACCCTCCTACATAAAAGTAACAACCTAAAAAAAGGCTGTTCTTTTATTATTGTATCATATGTGGTAATTTTTGTCAAATACTATTCTTACGGTTGGTGTACCAAACTAGATAATCAAGTTTTCGGCGCCTAAACGGAATAATATACTTTGACAAATACGCAATTCTGTTCTATAATATCGCCACAGGTTCCCTTGAAGAACCAAGTTTTTAAGAGGGGTTGAGCTCCGGTGTACATTAAAATATTTTGTGAGGATGAAAGGGAAAAAGGAAAGTTTTTTCCGGTGGACATGCTGATTGTCAACGAATTTGAAGACTGGGTTGGAGAGTTTAAAGGTTTCGACATCTATTATTCAGTGGATGAAAGACCCGCGAATAAACCATTTCTGCCGCTTTTCAAAAAGGTGTTTAATGAAACAATTAAACGACCCTCCCTGCTTCAGAACGGCGGCTTTACCGAGCCTGATCTCATTCGCATCAGTGACGTGGACGGAATCTGTTTCAGTTATCATCACAACTCCGTGGGTGGCGTCGAGGAACAAATCTCGTATGGCGCTCTGCTCGAAGACGTGGGCGCCGAGGATTGCATGTCAGTCTTTATCGACCTGATTGGCGAATCCGTCAATGACGAAACCAATGAGCCGATTGAGGGCGAAACCGAAATTGTAGAGTCCTATTACATCACTTTTGGTTGGGACCAGGACGATGTCGAAGAGCCAGTTTTTATTTCGGCTGTTACGCCCGAAACTATCGAAGAGTTTTCCTTTGGTTAATCCTCACAAAAAAGCTCCGGCTAGGCCGGAGCTTTTTCATCTAAATAGCGGTGGTAGTATAAAAATAAGAAGGGCTATTATAATAATTGCTATAAGAACTGCGAATACTATGCCGAAAACACTGGGTTGATTCGCGACTGGGCGAACTGTTCTGTTCATTAAAGACTTCTTTTTTGCGGCCAGGCTTAAACATATTATTATCATTAAAAGAAGAAGTGGGGCGGTGATAAATACGGCGGTTGCAGCCGCTTGCGCAGTCTCACCACCACCACTTTCATTTGGCCTAAAGTTTGTAAGCCAAATCCCACCACTAATTATAAAAGCAACCGCCACAATTGCCGCAAAAAAGCTAAACCGATTTAGCATATTACTAACTTTAATTATTTCATTTTGATTCTGGGATTGATTATCCATCATGTTCCTTTCTATTAATTGGCATGGTTTTAATAAGTGGAGAGTACAAATCAAAATCTGGGTCGATTTTAAAATCTTTCATCGATGCATCTTCTTTAAACTCAATATCTTGATAACCACGGAGAATAACAATTGGTGTAGCTTCGCTAGACTCACCCATGATAGCAACAGCCATACTGGTTAGAGGGTCGATTCTGTCGATTTGGGTGATATGCATTTCGCGCCCGAACAAATCTTCTTTACCGCGAATATCTTCGAGCGGTTCCACGCCGGCAAGACCAATTGCAATACCGGTGACACCCCAGCGCAGTGGCGTAGTGTGTGAGTCGGTAGCTATTACACCAAGATTTTTTACACCCGTACGTTCCATGAGATTTTTTCGAATTCTTCGGCAAGTTTCATCTGGATTTTTTGGCCAAAGTACATAGTAACCATTCGCATTCGACTCGTCAATACCGCCGCTCGGAATTAAAATGTTTTGATTAACAGTAAGGTTAACATGAAAATCACCTGTATTATTTACGTATGGCAAATAGCGATCAACTTCATTCTTTATCAATTCCGTTTTATCGTAATCAGAAACTTTAAAACAACGCCCTTCACTAATACCAAGTACTTTGGAAGAAATAAAAATAATGTCACCATCCTTTATTTCTAGTGCATTTAGAATATCAGAAATATCATCCTTTGGCGGATTAATAATTCGAGTTTTAATCGGTAAAAACTCTATTTTCATCATCATTATTATAACACCGATATTGTGCTATTATTAAATTATGGATGAATATGTAAAATCAAGTATCGATAGCCGAAAACAGGCGATTTTTTCTAGCTACAAAGTGCCCGAGAAAATGAAACAAAAAATTGATGATTTATTTAAGGAAATAGAAAAACTTGGGGCTACTTGTAAGGATGCTGGCGAATTTGAAACGAAGTTTGCAGCAAGCCCACTAAGCAAACGCTATACTGATATTTTTGTAGAACTTGCCACGCCGGGAGCACCAAGTAAAGGCCAAAGTATGGCTGGAGCTATCGCCGAGGGTGTTGCTAGTAGGGTGACAGACGATGTGAAGCGTCGCGTGTTACCAACCCGTGCAGCCGTAAATCAAAAAGTATATGATGAGGCGCGTAAAATTCCGGGGGTTGGCGACGCACTTCATGTAAAACAATATGTAGACCTATTTGGTGGCTTTCGTAAGAAAAAGAAAGATTAATTATTTGCATTTTTGAAAAAACATGCTAATATATTATATGGCGAAGGGTGACTCTCACACCCTTTGTATTATCTTAAGGGGGTTTGTACATTATGAAAACAAAAGAGAGAAACGTTGTGGTCGAAGTCAAGGATGGGGGTAAGTTAAAACGACTAGTATTTCCCATCGCCTGCGAAAATGGTGAGCTGATGACGCATCGCCTCAGCCGTTTACTCACCGGCAAAATCGGGAGTAGCAGCGACGGTGTCAAACGCGACATCCATTTCGTCGGGATAGTCTGGAGGGCGCCTTATCCTCTGCTTCAGGAACTGGTGCAGGATCGCATCAAGATGCAGCAGAAGCTGATTGGGTTCGCCGGTCACGACAAACTGACCGATATCCCGCCCACCTTTGTCCCTGAGAAAGCTAGTCAGACGAAAATCACCACACTCGTACAGAAGGAGTTACGCCTGCGTAACGAATTAAAACGCCGCATCAAACGGTGCGAACGCCTCGCGGCTAACAAGCCGAAGTCGTAACACTTCTACCCGCCCTTTTGGGCATCCCCCCGCAAAAATGCGGGGGATTTTTTATAAAATAATGTTCCACGAGCCAAATTTTTTGTGCTATAATCATAAGCAGGATGGGTAAAATAGCGAGGTATTTAAATCAGCTAACTATTGGCAATACTTTTGATTCACCAGAAATCCTAGAAATGTACTCAACTGATCGTTCGGTTTTAAAAATCAAACCGAAAGCCGTAGCATTACCAGAATCTACCGAAGACGTCCGCAAACTGATGCGTTTTTGCCACCAATTAGCGACAAAAGATATTAAACTTCCGGTGACCGTTTGGGGCTCCGGTTTAGATGAGACCGGTGCCGGGCTTGGCAACGGCTTAATTGTTTCGACTGAAAAAATGAATAAATTACTTGAGTCCGATAAGCGCGAAAGATTAGTGCGCGTGCAAGCCGGCATTACTTTGAAAGAATTAAACACCGCTCTATCGATTAACGGTCTCACGATCCCGATTGGTGGGCACGACCAAGAAACAATCGGTGGATTAATTTCGAACTGCCCGGCTGATGTTTATTCTGGCAAATACGGTGGTATTATGCATTTTGTCGAGAGAATCGAAGTAGTTTTGCCGACCGGCGACACTATCCAAACCGATTGGATGAGTAACCGTACGGTTAGTAGAATTTCACAAGAAAAGACCACTGAGGGTAATATTTATCGCAAACTTAGTGCGCTTTACAAAAAAAATGAGAAGTTGGTAGAAGAACTTCGCAAAAACAAGCACGAATCCCGTGGTTATGCCAAAATTGGTGCGGCTTGCCACCAAAAGTCATTTGATTTAATGCCGTTATTCTTTGGTGCGCAAGGCACACTTGGGATTATTACGGAAGTGATTCTTCGGACTGTGCCGATTGAGTCTAAAACTAGTCGCACGGTGGCGACCTTTGAAAAATTTGAAGACGCTAAAAAATTCATGGACTTTATCAATGCCATGACACCACTCGAGCTTAATATCTACGATATGAATATTGCTCGCGCTGCCGAAGAATCCGGCAAAAAGCTCGGTATCAACACCGATAAATTCGAGGGCGGTTTTGTAGTGTTTGTGAAATTTGATAAGCGCAACAATTCCAGACTCAATAAAATTGCTTCTTATAAAAAGAATTTGCCAAAGAGTTCACAAATCTTTATCGAATCACCGAAGAGTGAAGCGGTATTGAATGAATTTGAAAATTCACTCACGAGCTTCTTAAACCAGGTGCGTGCCGGTGAGCGTGTGCCGCTGACGACCGATTTTTATCTACCTCCAGACAATATGGGGCGCTTCCTTGAGGATTTGAAGGTGCTTGAGAAGAGCTTAAGACTCGATCTGGCGCTTTATGGTTCATATTCGGCATGCAATTACAGCCTCCGCCCAAAATTTGACGTAGAGGATGAAAAATATTTGAAGCGCGTAGTGGCATTTATTCGTGCCGCGAATTTCGTAATTAATCGTGAGGGCGGCTCGATTTCCGGTGGTTCACCAGAGGGCCGCGTAAAGGCACTAGTGAGTGGCTCGAATATGGGTGACGAAGAGAAGAAGCTTTATGAAGCAATTAAAAACATTTTTGACCCAGAAGGTATTATGAATCCAAACGTCAAGCTTGGCGCCGACCCACGCTTTACGCTCTCTCACTTCCGCACTACCGCCTCAGGTAAAACTGTGCTATAATATACAAAACTATTAGGAGATAACATGAAGACAAAGCTGAAGAAGCTAGCTAATTCTCGCGTTGAATTAACCGTTACGCTAGAAGCTAAGGATTTAGAGAAAGCAAGCGAACTTGCGCTTGAGGATCTTGCAAAAGAAATCCGCGTAGAGGGTTTTCGTAAAGGCAAGGTGCCAACTGAGGTCGCAAAGAAGTTTTTGCCAGAAAATGATTTAAACGCTAAGACGATGGATTATGCCGTTCGCACTACCGTTGTAAGTGCATTTGAAGCAGAGAAACAAATGCCACTTCTTCGTCCAGAGATTAGTGTTACAAAATATGTTCCAGGCGAGATGCTTGAATATGTTGCGACGGTTGAAGTTGTACCTGAAATCACGCTCGGTGATTTTAAGAAGCTCGGTGTGAAGCGCGACGACGTAAAAGTTGCCGAAAAAGACATTGACGGTGTTCTTAAAAACATCCAGGTCTCATTTGCCGAGAAAAAGGTTGTAAAGCGCGCCGCAAAACTCACCGACGAAGTAATTATTGATTTTGTCGGAAAGAAAGATGGCAAGGTTTTCCCAGGTGGTTCAGCCGACAACTATCATTTAACACTTGGCTCAGGTAATTTTATCCCGGGTTTCGAAGATGGTATCGTTGGCCATGAAGTTGGTGATAAATTTGTGCTAGAACTTACTTTCCCAAAAGATTACGGAATGAAAGATCTTGCCGGCGAAAAAACCACTTTCGAAGTGCTTTTGAAACAGGTTAATGAAGTTGTTACGCCAAAAATCGATGATGAACTTGCTAAGAAAGTTGGCCCATTTAAAGATTTAAAAGCCTTAAAAGAAGATATTAAGAAAAATCTTACTCTCCAAACTGAGGAGAGAATCGATGCTAAGTTTAAAGATAGCTTAGTCGCCGCTTTAATCAAAAAATCAAAGATTGGTGCAATTCCAGAGATTTTAATCAATGATCAACTTCGTGGCATTCGCAATAATCTTGAACAAAATGCCAAATCGCAGGGTATTACCTTTGAGGAATACTTAGAGCGTAGCGGGGAGACGGAGGAATCCTGGAAAGAGAAAGCCAGAAAGGTTGCTGAAGAGAATGTCAAGGCATCGCTCTGCCTCCAAACTCTCGCCGTAAATGAAAAAGTTACCGTTGACGACAAATTAGTAGAGGCGAAAATCGCCGAGCTTCGCGACGTTTATCGTAAATCTCCAGAGGCGCTTAAAAATCTTAAGGACCCAGCAGTGAAGCAGGATATCAAGAATCGCATGATTATCGAAGCCGCGCTAGATCTTTTGGCAAAATCAAACAAATAATACTAATAAAACCATGGGCGCTCTCTGTTAGAGGGCGCCTTTTTATTGACTTTTTTGCCATTTTGTGCTATAATTAGGGTATGTGGGCAGTTCTTTAAGATTTTGGCCACAAATACTTTATGGGGTGGGTTAGTATGGAACTCGCAAATTTTACCGGCAAGAAAATCAGCGACTCTTTTAAGAGCTTTATCCAGAATGAGCTGGAATTGTTTCTTAAAAACGAGTTTACCTATTTTCGCGATAGGGCTGAAGAGATTTCCCTCGACAACGAGGAAGCCGGCGAAGTCGTTGACTTCGGCAATGGCAAGATGGTCTACTACATCTTCGCCAGTCTCGACGAGGACAAGGAAGGCGTTTCGTTCGATATCTTCGACGAAAACAATAATCCTGTCCTGGAATTCACAGCGAGCCGGATATCCGGAAAACTAAAAAGTGTATGCGTCGGCACCAAAAATGCCAAAGCAATCGAAAACGCTCTTTACGAGCTAAATTCCGATTAAGGCCAAAAACCCTAATCGCCCTTCACAAGGGCGATTTTTTATTTCTTATAGACTTTTTAAAACAGATATGGTATAATGCAGTGAAGAGTTTCATCTCGTTTACTATTGCTGTACATGTAAACGAGGCAATTATAATAATATTTAACTATTATAGGATATTTTAATCCCAACTATTAATCAGTTGATTCGCAAACCTCGCAAGAAGAATGCGAAGAAATCAAAATCTCCAGCTCTTGGTTCAATCATCAACACTTTGAAGACCAAGCGCTACGAGAAAGCTGCGCCACTTAAGCGTGGTGTTTGTATTAAGGTTACAACCAAGACCCCAAAGAAACCAAACTCAGCTATGCGTAAAGTTGCGCGTGTGCGCCTCACTAACGGCCAGGAAGTTTGGGCATACATTGGTGGCGAAGGTCACAACCTCCAGGAGCACGCCGTAGTGCTAGTTCGTGGTGGTCGTGTACCAGATCTTCCAGGTGTGCGTTATCACATTGTTCGTGGTACTCTTGATCTCCAAGGCGTTAATGGCCGCAAACAAGGCCGTTCTAAGTACGGCGCAAAGAAGGAGGGTAAGTAATTATGCCACGTAAAACTACTAAATCTTTGGAACGCAAAGTTTCTCCAGATCGTAAGTACCAATCCATCATGGTGCAAAGACTTATCAACAAGTCGATGCTTGATGGCAAAAAGCAGGTTGCCGAGCGTGCAGTTTATTCTGCAATCGAAGGTGCTGCCAAAAAACTTAAATCTGAAAATCCAGTAGAAGTACTCGAGAAAGCAATTGCTAATGTATCTCCAGATTTTGAAGTTAAGTCCCGCCGTGTTGGTGGTGCTAACTACCAAATCCCATTCCCAATTGCTGGTCACCGCCAAATGCACTTTGCATTTACTTGGTTAGTACAAGCTGCTCGTGCACGCTCTGGCATGCCATATGCAAAGCGTCTTGAGGCCGAAATCGTTGATGCCTACAACGAAACCGGTGCCGCCTTCAAGAAGAAGGAAGACTGCCACCGCATGGCCGAAGCAAACCGCGCATTTGCACACTTTGCTCGTTAATATTAGCAACAAATTAATACCCAATTGGGGTAGTCCGGAGCGCGGCAGCGCGAGGATTTAGCGCCGGTCACCCGTGGCGACGGGCTGACCGGACGCGACCCCAATGGGTATTTTTTGTTGCCTATTGACGGACAACGTGGTACAATAAGCGTAAGTATATAGGAGGTATAATGGTAAAAGTAGCAATTAATGGTTTTGGCAGGATTGGCCGCAATGCGTTCAAGATTTTGCAGGGACGAAAAGATGCCGAGGTGGTGGCAATCAATGATATTACCGACGCCGCGACTTTAGCACATCTTCTTAAATACGATTCTTCTTATGGTACTTATGACAAAGAGGTTTCTTCGAACGAACACGCAATTATTGTTGAAGGTAGGGAAGTCCCGGTATATGCCGAAAAGGATCCGCACAATTTACCGTGGGGACAACTTGGTGTAGATGTTGTGATTGAATCAACTGGCTTTTTCACTAAACCAGAAGATGCTAAGGCACACATTGATGCTGGTGCAAAGCGCGTAGTGATTTCCGCTCCGGCCAAAGGCGAAGGCGCAAAGACCGTCGTGCTTGGCGTAAATGAAGACATTATCACTCCTGAGGATGCGATTTTATCTAACGCTTCTTGTACAACTAACTGTATCGCACCAATTATGAAGGTACTTGAAGACGAATTCGGCATTGAAAAAGCGATGATGACTACAGTGCACTCCTACACTGGTTCACAGCGCATCCTTGATGCTCCAGCCAAAGACCTCCGCGAGGCTCGTTCGGCCGCTGAAAACATTGTACCTACCACTACTGGTGCTTCAAAGGCCGCCGCTCTTACCATCCCGTCACTCCAAGGCAAATTTAACGGTCTTTCGGTCCGCGTTCCAACCCCGGTGGTTTCACTTTCTGATATCACCGCAATTATTAAGCGCGACACCACTAAGGAAGAACTTGTTGAATTCTTTAAGCGCATCGCAAAAGAAGATTATTACACCGGTATTATCGGCGTAACTGAAGAAGAGCTGGTGTCTTCCGATTTTATTGGCGATCCACGTTCTTGTATTGTTGATTTACCATTAATTGATGTAGTATGTGGCAACATGATTAAGGTGGTTGCCTGGTATGACAACGAGTGGGGCTACTCAAATCGCTTGGTAGAACTCACCGTTGATTACGGTGGGGAGAATTAATGGACATATTCGTCGGAGCGGATTACAGAGGCTTTGAGAAAAAACAGCACATTGTTTGGTTTTTGAAGAATGCCGGCTATAATGTCATTGATGAAGGTGCCTACGAATACAACGAAGGCGACGATTTTAATGACCCGGCCATCGAGGTTGCCAAGAATGTGCGCGAAAACTATGGGTCGCTTGGAATTTTAATCTGCGATTCGGCCCACGGCGTAACGGCACAGGCCAATCGTTTTAAAGGAATTCGCGCAGCGCATTGCCACTGCGCTGAGTCTGCGGTTTTAGCGCGCGAGCACGACGACGCAAATGTGCTTTGTTTATCAGCACATTTTATGAATGATAATCAAATGATGGAAGAAATTGTAAACACATTTCTTCAAACAAATTTTATAACTTTAGAACGGCGCGTACGCCGCATTAATCGCTTAGACGAAAGGGAAGATTATGATTAGGGAAGTTACGATTGTTCCAACAATATTAGTTGATAATAAAAAGGATTTCCGCGACCAAGCTGAGCGTATTAATGTGTTTACTCGTCGCGTGCAAATTGATTTAACTGACGGCGTGTTTGCGCCAACTACCACGCTTGATATTACAAATATTTGGTGGCCAAAAAACTGGATTACCGACCTTCATATGATGGTGGCAAACCCTTCCGAATATCTTGATACCATCTTCAAACTGACGCCTTCTATGGTAATCTTCCAAGCTGAGGCCAGCGAAAATCTACTGCCGATTTTTGAACAACTCCACGAAAAAGACATTAAATGTGGCGTGGCGCTTTTGCCGTCTACTTACCCGGGTGCCGTGCAACAATACATTGAAGCAGCAGACCACGCCTTGGTATTTGCGGGTCAACTTGGCGTGCAAGGTTCACCGGCAGACCTCATGCAAATGGAGAAGATTGCCTTAATTCGCAATATCAAACCAGAGATTGAAATTGGTTGGGATGGTGGCGCAAATATCACTAACATTCGCGCTCTCGCACATGCTGATCTTGACGTGATTAATGTGGGCTCAGCAATTTCGCAGGCCGAAAATCCAGCAGACATGTTCCAGCAGCTAGTATCCGAAATTGATAAAAGTGGGGTGGTGCTCTAATGGCAAGAATCGTTTCACTTGGTGCAGCATTACAAGACATCTATCTTATTGATCATGATGATTTAGCGCCAACCACGATTGGCAGCGATGCGATTTTTGGTAACGTCCTAGTAGGCACGAAGGTTGATATTGATTCTTTGAGCTATGAAGTAGGTGGTGGTGGAATTAATTCTGCTATTACTTTCTCGCGCCATGGGCACGAAGCAATTTTTATTGGCAACATTGCACATGATTCAGCCGGCGAGGCAATTCTTCGCGTGCTTGACCGTGAAGAAATCGACAATACATATGTCAACTTTATCCCGAGGAAAAACACTGGTACATCGGTGATTTTACTGGATTCTAAAGGCGGTGAAAGAACAATCCTAACTTACCGTGGGGCTAGCGAGAGATTTGATAATTTCGACGAAAAAGACTTGGAGCTCATCCAGCCGGATTGGCTTTATGTTACTACGCTCCGTGGCGACATGGATACTCTGCTTCGTTTCTTTGTGAAGGCAAAGGAACTCGGGGCTAAGATTATGTTTAACCCAGGCGTAAAAGAACTCGCCCAAAAAGAAAAATTAATTGGGCTTTTAGAGGATGTAGATATTCTATCGGTTAACAAATCCGAAGCGGCCAAAATTGTACCCGGCGTACTTCTTACTGAGCTGCTTTACCACTTAAATCAATATGTACCTACCGTTATTATTACAGACGGTCCAATGGGTGGTATTGCTGGTAATAAAGAAACTGGCGAAATCTATCGTTATGGCATTTATGAAGACGCCAACATTAAAGACGCTACTGGTGCCGGTGACGCATTTGGTTCGGGTTTTCTCGCACATATGCTAACAGGGCATTCGTTTAGACAGTCATTGATATTTGCATCTGCAAATTCCACTTCCGTCGTTCGTAAAATTGGAGCTAACTGTGGTATACTTACTGGGACAGAAAAATTACACCCAATGCCAATTCAGAAATTATAAAAAGGAAAAAATATGTTACCAACTGAAGAAGAATTACTGAAGAAACTTTCGATTGCCGACCTTGAGCGCGCTAATGCTTACGCTAAAGACCTTACGATGGGTCTTCAAATTGTGCGTTCTTTCCCGCAAGGCGTAACGATTTTTGGTTCGGCAAGATTACCACAAGATCATAGATTCTGCCAAATGGCTTATCAACTGGGCGGGGAATTAGCCAAGAATGGCCATGCCGTAGTTACAGGCGGTGGCCCGGGCATTATGGAAGCTGCATCGCACGGCGCATATGAAATTGGTGGTCGTACTATTGGTTTAAACATCACTTTGAAGCACGAACAATTCCCAAATCCATATCTCACTGATTGTCTAACTTTTGAATATTTCTTTGCACGTAAAGTTTCACTCGCGATGGCATCAAAGGTGTTCGTATTCTTCCCGGGTGGTTTTGGCACCATGGACGAAATCTCCGAGATTCTTTGTTTGATGCAAGAATCCAAGATGCCAAAGATGCCGGTTTTCTTAATTGGTAAATCCTATTGGAAGAATTTTGAAAAAGTAATTCAAGAAATGATTAACCTTGGTTTAATTAGTAGCGAAGATCCAAAAATCTTTAAGATTACTGACGACATCATGGAAGTTGTGGCGGCTGCAAACAAAATCGGCCATCCAAAAATCTCTGAAAACTTTTATGATGGTTTTCGCGAGGCATCGAAATTAGAATAACAAAAAGCCACCCGGGAGGGTGGCTTTTTTATTACAAACCGAGTTTTGAATTAGTATCGGCAATACGAATGAGCTCGTTGTATTTTGCAATGCGTTCGCTGCGGGAAAGTGAACCGGTTTTAATCTGGCCAGTGCCAAGGCCAACGGCGAGATGCGCGATAGATACATCTTCGGTTTCACCGGAACGGTGCGACATTACGGTTTTGTAGCCGGCTTTTTTAGCCATAAGCACTGCATCAATAGTTTCGCTAAGTGTACCGATTTGGTTTGGTTTAATTAGGATTGAGTTTGCAACGCCTTCTTTAATACCACGAGCAAGTAAGTCCGTATTCGTGACGAATAAGTCGTCGCCTACCAACTGGATGCGGCTACCTAGGCGGTCTGTAAGAATCTTCCAGTTGGCCCAGTCGTTTTCGGCGAGACCGTCTTCAATTGAAATTACCGGATAGGTATTTACAATCCAGTCGTACCAGTTAATCATGTCTTCGGCAGATTTCCAATCGCCATTGGTTTTTAATTCATAATGGTCGTCTTTATAGAATTCGCTGGCGGCAATATCCATGGCAATAGCAATGTCGTCGCCGAATTTGTAGCCGGTTTTTTCGACTGCGAGTTTAATACATTCTAGTGGTTCGTTATTGCCGTCTTTTACTTTTGGCGCATAGCCTCCTTCGTCACCTACGGTTGTAGGGTAACCACGATCTTTTAGAACGGTCTTTAATGCGTGAAATACTTCAGCGCCCATACGTACAGCATCAGCGATATTGCCAGCACCACGTGGAATAATCATATATTCTTGGAAATCGGTTGCCCAGGAAGCGTGCTCACCACCATTCATCACGTTCATCATTGGCATCGGGATAGACATCTCATCTTCGGTGCCAGCGATTTCAGCAATATATTTATAAAATGGGATTTTTAGGGCGCGGGCGTTAGCTTTGGCAGTAGCAAGAGAAACAGAAAGAATGGCATTTGCACCAAGACTAGATTTATTGTCGGTACCGTCGAGCTCTAACATCATTTGATCAACAGTGCGTAGGTCAGAAGTATTACCAACAAGTATATCTTTAATCTTGGAATTGACATTCCAGACGGCTTTTAAAACACCTTTGCCGCCGTAGCGGGTTTTATCGTCATCGCGAAGTTCAAGCGCTTCACCAGAACCAGTAGAAGCACCAGATGGAACTATAGCACGGCCATAGCCACCATTTTCTAGAAACACTTCGGCCTCGACTGTAGGGTTGCCGCGAGAGTCTAGAACTTGCCTTGCTTTGATATTTGAAATAACTAAATTATCCATAAAAATAATTATATACTATTTTATTAAACTTATGTTAAAATTAGAATAAGTATTAAAAGTAAGGAGTTTTTTATATGAACGAAAACCCTGAGGGAACCCCAAATCCCCTCAACCCAACCCCAGAAGCAACTCCGACTGAGGCTACTCCAGCGCCGGCAGAACCGGTTGCTGCTCAAGAAGAAAAGGCCCCAGAGGAGAAAGCTCCAGAGGAAAAGCCAGCAACTGAAACTGCGACTGCTGCTGCAGCAGAGACGGTGGTTAGTTCTGAAAAACCAGCTGGCAAAAAGAAAACTGGTTTAATTGTTGGCCTCGTCATTTTAGTGCTTGCACTAATTGGCGGTGGCGTAGCTGCTGCAATGCTACTTGGTGGCGGTGGCGGTGGTGACGCTGACGGCGTTTCAAAAGCTATCATAAAATTACTTTCTGGTGATTTTTCAAAGAAAGCAACCACTAAAGGTACCGTAACTGTTAGTTCAAGCAATAGTGATATTCCATTCGAGACTATCAGCGCGGACCTAAACATTGGTTATGATGCTGATACAAATGTAAGCTCTGGTTATGCCAACATTTCTGCTACCCTTACTGATGGCAGTACCGTGAAAGCAAAAGTCGATGAAGTATTCAAAGACAAGAAG
>CAZCPT010000007.1:0-33817 GCA_964499905.1 uncultured Candidatus Saccharibacteria bacterium
ATAATCCTGATTTTACTGTTGCGACCATCGCAAAAGAAGCTAACCGGTTAAATAAGAAGGAGGAGGGCGAAGTTTTCGTCTCGTTACACTAAAATGAATCCACAGCAATATTATCAAAACGGACAGATGGGCGGTACACCGCAGATGATTTTGCCGGGTCAACAACCACAGATGATGCAACAGCAGATGATGCAGCCACAAATGCAAAGTATTGGTTCGGCAGCAATGAATGCGCAGCAAATGATGCCGATGTCGCCAAATCATGATGTGCCGACTTCTACACAAGCAACGCTTCTAATCTCAGAGCTTCGCGATAATGTGGTGATTATGAAAGATGGTTCTTTCCGCGCGGTAGTAGCTTGTAAGTCGATTAACTTTGATCTTATGTCTGATATGGAGCGCGAGGGCGTGGAATATTCATACCAGAACTTCCTTAACTCTCTTAAGTTTACTACGCAGATTTTAATTCGTTCACAGAGAGTCGATATTGGTCCGTATCTCGAAAGATTAATTGATATTCGTCGTAATAACGATAATATGCTGCTTGGTGTGCTGATGGATGATTACATCAACTTCATCGATGTGCTTTCACAAGAAGCAAACATTATGGATAAATCATTCTTTATTATCATTCCATATTATTCATCTGCAGAAGCCGAAAAAGAGCTTCAACAAACGAAGAATTTCTTTAAATCATTTTCTAGAGCTAAGGGGCCGGAAGTAACAAGAATTGACCGTGCTACGTATGATAAGGCTCTTTCTGAGCTTAACACTAGGGTAGATACGGTGATTTCAGGTCTTTTCCAAATTGGTATTCATTCAGTTAGATTAAACACTAGGGAGCTAGCAGAGCTTTATTACAACTTCAATAACCCAGATACGGCAGTAAGAGAACCACTAGTTGACTTTACGAAGCTCGCAACTATGTACGTGAAGAAGGGAGACAATAATCAAAATGGCTAAAAGGATGATGTCACCAGCAGAAATTGCAGCGCAAGCCGAAGTAATGGAAGCGCAGGAAATTCAGCGTGCATTTGAGCAGGGTACTAACACACTTCGTGATTTGATTTCGCCAAGCGCAATCGAAATTCATGCAGATTATTTTAGACTTGGTAATAAATATGGCCGTACATTATATATATATGGTTATCCACGTTCACTTTATACGGGTTGGATTTCACCGATTATTAATATCGATGAAGTGATTGATGTTTCGATGTATATTTACCCAGTAGAATCACAAGTGGTGATGAAAAACCTTCGCACTAAGGTGACACAGCTCGAAGCTACAATGAGCCTTAATATGGAAAAAGGCCGCGTTAGGGACCCAGAGCTTGAGGCAGCAATTAGCGATGCTGAGGAACTTCGTGACCAACTCCAGGTCGGTGCAGAAAGATTCTTCCGTTTTGGACTTTACGTGACACTTTGGGCGGATTCTCTAGACGAACTAAAATTCATTCAACAAAAGATTGAAACGATTTTTGGCCAACAGATGATCTTCTCAAAGGTGGCTAACTCACAGCAAGAGCAAGGCTTAAACTCCATCATGCCGCAATGTATGGATCAACTCCAGATTCGTCGTAACATGAATACGGGTGCAATTTCGACTTCATTTCCATTTACTTCAGCAGACCTTACACAGGATAAAGGCATTCTTTATGGCATTAACATGCATAATAACGGCCTCGTGATTTTCGATAGGTTTTCACTAGAAAATGCCAACATGGTGGTGTTTGCAAAGTCTGGTGCAGGTAAGTCGTTTACGGTGAAACTTGAAGCGCTCCGTTCAATGATGGTGGGTGCAGAAATTATCATTATCGACCCAGAAAACGAGTACCAGAAGCTCAGTGATGCGGTGGGTGGTTCGTATGTGCGTTTGTCATTAAACTCAGATGTACGTATTAACCCATTTGACCTCCCTAAGGTGGTAGATTCTGAAGATGCAAATGATGCACTTAGAGCTAATCTCGTGACGCTTCACGGTCTATTTAGATTGATGCTTGGTGGTAACCAAGTTTCTGGTGGCGGGCAGGTAGTACCGGCACTTACAGCAAATGAAGAGGCAGATCTAGACCAGGCGCTCATTGATACATATGCAAGAGCAGGTATTACATCGGATCCTTTGACGCACCAATCTACCCCACCAACGATTTTGAATCTTTATGATACGCTCCTTCACATGGAGGGAACTGGTCCACAACTTGCTCAACGTCTTCGCAAATATACGACCGGTACGTTTGCGGGTATTTTCTCACAGCAAAGTAACGTAGATATTAACAACCAAATGGTGGTATTTAATATTCGTGACCTTGAAGATGAACTTCGCCCGGTAGCAATGTATATTGTGCTTTCACACATTTGGAATATTGTAAGGGCACAACAAAAGAAACGCCTACTCATCGTGGATGAGGCCTGGCAGCTGATGAAATATGATGATTCTGCAAACTTCCTCTTCTCACTCGCAAAGCGTGCTCGTAAGTATTACCTTGGCCTTACAACCATTACGCAGGACGTGGAAGATTTCATGGGCTCAAAGATGGGCCGCGCAATCGTGGCGAACTCCTCAATGCAGCTACTCTTGAAGCAATCGTCTGCTGCTGTAGATGTACTTTCTGATGTGTTTAAACTTACTGAAGAAGAGAAACGCAGGCTTTCGAACTTCCCGGTGGGGCAGGGCCTGTTCTTTGCCGGACAAAACCACGTACATATCCAAGTGATTGCATCAGAAACCGAAGAGGGACTAATAACAACTAATCCAAACGCGAAACCGCAGGTATAGGATATAATAATAGTATGAGAGCAAAGAAAATTATCAGCCTAATACTAACAACAATAATTGCTTTGTCGCCGGCTAAGGTATTTGCTCTATCCGAAGAAAGATTAGACTTTTTTGCGCAGAATAATATTCTGTTTTATGACCCGGATGGTGCACTTGGGGTATGTACACCGTCTTCTACTAGTGCCGCTAGCCCAGATACGGGTGTAGCAAACGTAAACTATGCTGGTGCGCAGGTATGGAGTGAAGGTGAACTCCAAGCGATTTCTGAAAACCAGGCAGTTTATGAAGAAGGTGTAGCGGAGTATGGGTTCCCATGGCAAGTGATGGCAGTACTCCACAGTATGGAAACTGGTCTTAGACGTTATAACCCAGGTAATGGCCAGGGTGTTTATCAGCTTTATTCATATACGGGTGGTGGCCAAAATGGCAATCGTTTTGAGCCAGCTGATAGTATTTCGGAAGAAGAGTTTTTAAGACAGACTAAGATTGCGGCTGGTGTAGCAGCAAGCATGGCGGGCGACCTTAATGATCCAAACAACGTAAAGAGACTATTCTTTATGTATAACGGTACAGCACAGGTTTATAAAGACAAAGCTATCGCCATGGGCTTCTCTCAAGAAGAAGCAAATAATGGTGAGGGTTCTTACTATGTGATGAATCGTTATGATGAGCAACGTGACCCGACGAGTTCCGGGATGAGCCCACACTGGCCAGGTAGATATGTGGCGGATGGTGTTTATGACTCAAGCTCTACCAGTACGACTTTTGGTGCATATGTAAAATATGAAGCAATTGCTGGTATGCAATCGCAATGCAACCCAACAGGTGGTGGTAATATTGCTGAGGTAGCAATCCTCCTTTCTTGGGATGATTTCTCACATGGCCAACAGCCAAAGCCAGAATACTATACAGCAATGCAAGAAACTGGTAACTACCGAGTGCCAGGTGATGGAATTACGCCAGGTGCAAGCTGTGACCAGTTTGTGAGCACGGTGCTAAGATATTCAGGTGCAGACCCAGATTACCCGACGTTCTGGCCTCCGTCACAAATGGAACATATATTAAGCCATCCTGATATGTACCAGGAAATCGAACATAATAATGATGAAAGTAATTTGATGCCGGGCGATATCTTTATCACGGCTAATGCGAACGGCAATAATCACACATTCCTTTATATCGGCAACGGGCAGCAGGCCTCAGCGTCGTATGGCGATAGAAGTGGCGTGCATTTCTCTGGCTTTGGATTTAGCGATGGTGCTGGTGGTATAACAAGATATTATCGTGTATTCAGAAGGATAAATTACAATGGATAATAACGCAGTAAAAACCAAAAAGATATTAGTTGTGATTGGCGCTGTAGTTGGCGTAGTACTGCTTGGTTTAGTGTTGTTGTTTTTAGGCAAATTAAATAATGCAGAAGTTAGAATCCGTGTTACGCCACTCGCTGCAAAAGTGAAAATTGGTGAGAAAGAATATGGCTCAAACGAGACGATTTCAATTGGCGCCGGTGAATATAATGTTGAAATAAGTGCAGATGGGTTTGAAACGAAAACCATGAAGTTTACTGCTGTAGCAAGAAAGACTACCGAGCTCAGCGCTTTTCTAGAACCAACTGATCCAGATAGTACTTATTATAATGACAACCAGGCTGATTCTATGATTAAGGGTGAGATTAAGGCTAAAGAGATTTATGAAACGATGCAGAGGCTCAGGGAAGAACATCCAATTTTAAAGAGACTTCCGATTACAGTTGATAAGTTTAATAGTGATTATTCGGTAAGAATTAAATATACTGTGAGCTATACTGTTGATGAGAATAATGAATTAATAATCTTGGTAAAGGATTATACAAAATACGGGCTTGAAGCTATCAAAAAAGAAGTTGAAAAAAGAGGCTCTACATTTGACGGTTGCAAGGTTGAATACCAAGATTTATCAGTTGAACTAGAAAACGGCCACGCGTTTTAATTAATGAGACTAAGTTCTAGCACTCTTTACTTTTGAGTGCTAGTTTGTTACAATAAATCATATGGCAAAACGTGATTATTATGAAGTTTTAGGCGTTTCTAAAAACGCATCTGATGATGAAATTAAGAAGGCTTACAGGAAGCTAGCGATTAAATACCATCCGGATAAAAACCCGGGCAATAAAGAGGCCGAGGAGAAGTTTAAAGAGATTTCTGAGGCGCATGAAGTTCTCTCTGACAAACAAAAACGCGCAAGGTACGACCAATTTGGTCATGCCGGTGTAGGCGGAGCTGGTGGTGGAGCCTATGGCGGCAACCCATTTGCTGGTGGTAATTTCAATTTTAACGGGCAAACTTTTAACTTTGATTTTGGCGGAGCTGGTGGATTTGATGATATTCTGGGTAGCTTATTTGGATTTGGTGGGGCGAGAAGGCCACGCCGTGGTGCAGACTACCAAACCAATGTAACGCTCACTTTTGAAGAGGCAATTTTTGGTACAACTAAGACGATTGAGGCGGATGGTAAGGAACTTAAGGTAAAGATTCCGGCCGGTATTGATGATGGTATGAGCATTAGATTGGCTGGTAAGGGCGGCCCAGCACCAGAAGGCGCGACGGAACGTGGTGATCTTTATGTACGCGTGCGTGTAAAACCACATAAGACTTTGACGCGTGAAGGTGTAATTATTCTTTCTGAACAAAAGATTGATATGGTAGATGCGGCGCTTGGTTGCGAGATTGATGTTGAGACGGTGGATGGTAAAATTACGATGAAGGTGCCGGCTGGTACACAGTCTGGTACGCCATTTAAACTATCTGGACATGGCGTGCCATATCGCTCTGATGGTGATAGGGGCCCACATATTGTAACAGTGATTGTAGAAACGCCAAAGAACCTCAGCCGCAAACAAAAAGAGCTTCTAGAAGAGTTTAAAGGCAGCAAAAAGCGCGGGTTCTGGGGCTAGCCTAGTTCGGTTTTTTGTGGTATAATTAGAGGTGGAAATTTAATATTTGATGTTATTTGTTAACCCGCTGGTATAGAGAAAAATACCGGCAAAAACAATTAGAAAGGCAAGTATGGAGATAGTTATCCCAATTGTTGCCGCAGTTCTTGGTATTGCGGCTGGTGCGGGAGGTATTTTTGCGTACAATAAGCACAACGAAAACGGCGGCAAGGACAAGGCCGACGATCTTGTGCGTAAGGCAAAACACGAAGCTTCTGAGATTGTGTTGAATGCAAAAAAGGAAGCTACGAGCATTGCGGAAAAATCGCAGAATGAAGAAAACGAACGTCGCAAGGAATGGAAGCGCACGGAGAATCGCTTAGCAGAACGTGAAACGGCGCTTGATTCAAAGCTCGACCAACTCGAGAAAAAGACGGAAAAATTAAATCGCGAAGAAAAAGAGATTGAAGAACTGAAAAATGAGATTCGCGATATTCGTGAAAAACAGCACGAAAAACTCGAGAAAATCGCAGGGCTTTCAAAAGCTGATGCGCGCGACAAACTCATGAAGATGACCGAGAACGATATCAAGCAAGATCTCGTGGGTCTCGTGGCAAAAGAACAAAAAGAAATCAAGCAAGATATCGACGAAGCGGCGCAGGCACTACTTCTAACTGCAATGGAACGCATGTCTTCTGAGGTTACAGCTGATAGAACTGTGACGGCACTTAAACTTCCGGATGATGATATGAAAGGTCGTATCATTGGTAAGGAAGGCCGTAATATCCAGGCTTTGCAGCGTGCAACCGGTGTAGATATTATGGTGGACGATACGCCAGGCATGGTGGTACTTTCGTCATTTGATCCGATTCGCCGCCAGGTAGCAAGATATGCTCTTGAACGTTTGATGAAGGATGGTCGCATTAACCCAGCTTCAATTGAAGAATCTGTTGCAAAGGGTGAAAAGGAAATCGAAAAAGAAGTCGTACGTGCCGGTGAAGATGCAGTACGTGAAGTAGGACTTGTTGGTATTCCACGCGAGCTTGTACACCTTATTGGTGAACTCAAATTCCGTACTTCTTACGGCCAAAACGTACTTCTTCATTCGATTGAAATGGCACACGTGGCTGGTATGATTGCTGAAGAAATCGGTGCGGATAAGCGCGTGGCTAAAACTGCTGCCCTCATGCATGATATGGGCAAGGCTGTAACACATAAGATTGAAGGTAAGCATGCTGATATTGGCGCAGAACTTGCTAAGAAATATGGTATGCCAGACGAAGTGGTACATGCGATTGCCGCACATCATGATGATATCGAAGCTACTACGCCAGAAGCTGTCATCATTAAGATTTGTGATGCAATGAGTGCAGCGCGCCCTGGAGCTCGTAATATTTCAGCTGAGAACTTTGCTGAAAGAATGCGTGATCTAGAAAACATTGCGACTGGTTTCCCGGGTATCGACAAGGCCTATGCAATTTCAGCAGGTAGGGAAGTACGCGTAATTGTAGAGCCAAAGCAGATTGATGATCTCTCGGCTCTTAAGCTTGCTCGTGATATCGCAAACAAGATTGAAGCGACGATGAGCTATCCGGGTGTGATTAAGGTGAATGTGATTCGCGAAACCCGTGCGATTGAATACGCAAAGTAAGTTGTAAAAAAGTCCCCACGTAAAGTGGGGACTGGTGCATGGGTAGGGGGTTATTTTTTCTGACAGTTCATAATGACAAACGTGCCGCCAGGATAGAGCTTGAGACGGATATGATAATGGCCCTTCAGACCTGAAATTTCGTCTCTACCATAGAGATCAACATCGGCGGTGCTATCTTTATTGATTGAAATAGCTTCAACGCTGTCTATGATAATGCCGCTATGGCAATTATGGCGGTTGCTTTCGAGCATCTTTTTTAACTGTCTCTCGATTTCCCAGTAGATACTGGTATTGCCGCAATCCCAATACACTGACATAAAGTGCACCCTCCTTAGTAAAGATTTAGGGCGAGCCCTATATATCTATTATATAATATATATATGAATAATGAGATAGAAGCACAATTTTTAGATATTGATAAAGAGGGAATGAGGGCGAGGCTGAAAAAGGCCGGAGCTACGCTAGTAAAACCAGAAGTTTTGATGAAGCGCGTGGTGTTTTATACGGGTGAGCATTCTTTTGCGAGAGTCAGGGATGAAGGCCAAGGCAGAATTGTGATGACCTATAAAAATGTAATGGATGACTATTCGATTCTTGGTACTAAGGAAGTGAATCTGATTGTAAATGATTATAATGATGCAGTACTTTTTATGAAGAGTTGCGGGCTGGCGGTAAAGGCGGAGCAGGAAACATATCGTGAAGTTTGGACGTTGGTGGATGTAGAAATTTGTATTGATACTTGGCCGTGGATTCCGACTTTTATGGAAATTGAAGGGCCGAGTGAAAAGTCCGTGTGGGATACGGCGAAGAAATTGGGGCTTGATAAAACCAAGGCGAAGTTTGGATCGGTAGATACAACTTACCAACATTATTATGGGATTGATACGGATACGGTGAATTTACATACGCCGAAGATTACGTTTGAGATGGAACCACCGGAGTGGGCGAGAAAATAGAAGGGGATTGTAAACTGATATAATTTGTGATATAATAATAAGAGTTCTTTTTGAACGCGTGAGCGGGCCGGTAGCTCAGCTGGTTAGAGCACGAGCCTCTTAAGCTTGGTGTCGAGGGTTCGAGTCCCTCCCGGCTCACCAATTCCTAGCGACCTTTAGGGGTCTTTTTTATAGATTATTTTCGAGAAACAAAAGCTTTCCGTCAGTTAGTTTAATTTATATTGGATTTACTTTTGATTAAATCATAAATCAACATTTAAATTATTAATATTCCAAATAATGCTTACAAGTTTTTCAACCAATTTCTCTCTTTCTATTATTTGATCTTTTCCGAATTCGTTATATGCTTTAAAATTTAAACCGTTTTCTTTAATAAAATTTAAAAATCTAGGGTTATTTTGATATGTTATTTCACCTAATGAAGCTGCGTAAATATTGCCTTCATTAGAGCAGTATTTTTTCACTTTATAATCATATTTTTCATCTTTTAGGCTCGCATTAATCGATTTTGGTAACAATAATAAATCGCCAATATTATTTCTAAATGAAATAAATTCTTGTTCATTATAATATTTATCTTTATACCAGTCGAAGTGATCAGGGGTTATATGTTCTACTTCATATGGATCTTTTAAATCCCTATTAATATATTGTATGTAATTATTTGTGGCGTCAGTGGATTCTTCGATGAATCCAGTAATTCTTGCTAACATATGTTTCATGTATTTTTTAGTAAATCCATTTAGTTGCCATTCGTTGATTGCCGTTAATTTAAAATCAAATTCTTTTACTAATTCTTTTAATTCGTTAGACAATTCTTCAACTGATCTATTTCTAATTCTTTTTGTGGTATTAAATACATAATTTTTGATCGTGCTATAGTCGCATGATTTATAATTCACTACTCTAGAATATATGTATAAATCAATAAATTTGGATGTCAAATCTAATTTCTTATTCACAGTATCGGATGTATCATTATAACAAATCGGAGCCAATAATAATTGTGATTGCAATGTGAATCCTAGATGAGAATTATAATAAATATAAGAATGGTTTTGTGCAAATTCATTTTCATATTTTTTAATACTTAAATAAATATCGGCAAAATATACAAATTTATCTATTATCTCTTCATAGTCATTGCTTTCATTTAGGTGCAATATTTCTTTGCCATTATTTTTTACCCATGTATGAAATCCAGAACCGATTAAATCAAAATCTTTCGGGTCTGATCCGGCTTTAGTTTCTCTTATACTAATTGCGTATTGTGCTCTGAGCCAGTTCTTGATAAATGCATCATCTTCATTTGGATCCATTTCTCTTAGAAGTGCTATTTGTTTTTTCCATTTAGTATTAGAGCTTTCCCTAATAGTGTCATTGGATATTTCAGATAAAAGATAGCCTTTTAACATTTCAGTTGGAGTTAAGCTTAAACCCCTATCATTCATGGTTACGAAAACTTTATGGGCATCTTGTTCGTTAGCTGTAACTATTTCAATAAAGAATACCCTTTCAATTAACCAATCTATAAAGAAAGGTATTGCTTTGTCATCAATCTCAGCAGGAAAGTAATCAGGTATTTCAGAGTATCTACTGATTATGTTTTTTATAGACTCATTTCTTCCAGTATATTCGTATTCTTTATTGTCGTATAGCGCTTGAAGACAATCTTCTCTTTCTTCGACATTAATATTGAATGATTTTTTGCCGTATGCTTCTGAATATATCATTCCATCAATAGATTCGTGGGTTTGATTGCTGTCAGACAACCTTCTCCTTAAGTATAATAATAATAATGTCAGTGAAGTTAGTCTTTGTTGTCCATCAATTATGGCGTTATCCCTACCAGTTAATACTATAGAGCCCATAAAATAAGCACCATAATTATTAACATTTTCACGTTTATCTTCCGGATTATAATAGTTTAAAAATTCATCCGTTAAATCAGACACCAAATCACTGATTTGTTTTGTTTTCCACATGTATTCACGTTGGTAATAGTGAATGGTGTATTTAGTATTTAATAATAATTGCTTTAAACTTTTTGGGCTTCCATCAATTTTATTCATTACTTCCTCCTATATTATTTGATTTCGTGTACTTTGCTGCTTCTTTTTGACTTGTTTATTGGGTATATTTTGACATTTTCGGCCATTAAATAGTCTAAGTATATAGTGACATGGTATTGTGAAATGTATTTAAATCTTTTTGCCTCATAGTTTTCTATACACTATTATATCATTGCAATAACACTTTCTTGAATAGGTCGTGGGGTGGCCATAGAGTGGGGTTGTTTATTATATTGGATGTGGTATATTTTTTTGGAAATAACTAATTATGTTATATATTTTATATAGTATAATAATAAGGGTAAATCGAGGTAATACTGTGTATGTCTGAAGAGTTCGCTACTAGCAATAACCAAGAAAAAAATTTTGACCAATTTTATACAGCTGATTCTGTTGCTGAGAGGTGTTTGTTAGATTTGCTATCTGTGTTAAACAGTGATAGTTCTGGGTATTCTCTTGACGATATTGTTTTTTTAGAACCTTCAGCAGGAGGCGGGGCCTTTATAAGAGCTTTAGAAAAGGTGGGTCTCCGTAGTTATTATGCCTGTGATATCGATCCAAAGCATGATAAAGTTGAAAAACATGATTTTTTGAATGATGATATTTCAGACCATTTACCTGAAAAAAGAGGTGTAATTGTAATTGGGAATCCTCCTTTCGGGAAAAGAGCAAGAATGGCAGCAGCTTTTATTAATAGAGCTTTTAATTATACTGATACGGTTGCTTTCGTATTGCCTCTTCAGTTCCAAAAATATTCAGCACAGAATAAAATAATTGGGTCTGCCAGATTAGTGTTTGATAAGAATCTTGCCCCTGACAGCTTTGTTTTTAATGGCAAAGCATATACCGTACGTTGTTGTTTCCAGGTTTGGACTACCCGTAAGTTTGGTAAAGATATTAGACTTAGGTTCTCGCCGATTACTAAGCATAAAGATTTCGATATGTGGCAATATAATAATACTAAAGAAGCGGAGAAATACTTTGATAAAGAGGTCTATGGATGGGATTTTGCCATTCCGAGACAAGGATATAAAGATTACACAATAAAAGAAACAGATCCAGACAAAATGGATCACCGAACTCAATGGATTTTTTTCAAGGCAAAATCACCAGAGGTCTTAGATCGTCTTTATCAGATTGATTATGATAAATTATCTAAGAAAAACATTGCTATACCTGGTTTTGGAAAAGCTGATGTTATAAATGAATATAAGGCATTGTTCGGCGATAAGCCATTAGTCATAGAAGATGAAAGTCAACTTATAGGAGAGGAAAGTAATACTGTATTCGTCGAACAAAAAGGTAAGACGGATTTTAGTGGGCTTCCGTTGAGTGCATTGCTGAATTAATTATTAGATTTTTCTTATCCAAACGTTCCAACTTGGCGAGTTAACCATATATTTTGAGCGTATTTTAATATTGGTTCCTTTTATTTTGAAGTCGTTTTTGTTGTTTAGGACGAATTTGATTTCGGTTTTGGTTTCTTTATTAATAACAAAAATATTAATGCGTGATTTATCGTCGTTTATGTCTATTGGCTTGACTTTTTCAACAATCCATGTGCCGCGTCCTTTTATGACCGGTGTTGCTTCTACAATTTTTGAGCCATTCTTGTCTGTTTCAAATCGGATATAATTGTTGTTTTTACTCTCGTAGCTGCCAGAATTATTTAACAAATAGTCTTCCATAAATGATTGTTCTACACCTGTAAGAATGTTGTTCTTTTTAGACATTTCTGAATTAAAAATATTAATAGCTTTGTTTAGGGCTATCGATAATCTAAGGGATTGCTTTGAGATATCCGGATACTCTTGGGCGATAAGTGCCGCCCATTGTTTGCGAGTAGTATTAGATAAGGTGTCTGTAAAGATAGTTGTTCCGAATATTTGCGAGAAGCTTTCCATGCCGGCTGCCTTATCTGTAAAACTCCCAAATTTAATTTCAATATTGATAAGTTCTCCATTTTTTGTATTTATACAGTATAAGTCGGCACCATCTTTATTGTCATTTGAAGACGCTTTTAAGGAGTTACACGTAAAACCATATTTATTTGTCACTGATTCAATAATTGTTTTTGAGAACTTTTCGAGCATCTTTTCGATTTGCGAACTATTTTTGCCACGAAAAATGATATTTCTAAGACTATCTGGAATAGTATTAATTTTAAGAGCACAACTTTTTGGGTTGCCGCATAATCCTTCTTCTGCATATCTTGTGCATAGGTCAACATCGGCCATTTTTAGTTTCTTTTCCTTCTGTTTTTAGTTTTTCATACTGCTTAGGCCATGTTTTCGGAGGTTGAGTACATATTCCATCTTCACGGTAAAAAGCACAGAAATTTGTACAATTATATTTACAGATATCTGGGTTGGCAGCTCTACATCCAAGTGTTTTTTCAGGTGTGTCTTCAGCATTTAACGGAGCTCTGAAGCCAATATGTTTCGGGTTCGTCATAGTATTATCCTTTAGATATTATAACATATTATTATGATTTTTGAAGAGTGATTATTTAAGTGGGACTTGACAACTAAAAGAATGAGTGTAACAATGATACTTGTAACAGGTCATACACAAAATGCAGATAAAAACAAAAAGCATTAAAATTTTTGGAAGAATTCTGGTTTTAGTTTTTGTGCTCTCTGGACTAGTTGGAGTGGGTGTGAAAATGCTCAACCAAACACCAGAAGCAATCGCAGATTCGCCGATGGTTGAGGGTGTGACGCCTTCTAATGGTTTAAGCTACGGCACACTTACTACATATATATATAGAATCAACAACGGTATGGGCGGGGCACCATGTTGGAATGGTGGTTCTGGATGTTATACTTCGCACGCGATGTGTCTCCAGCCTACCAAGGCCTCACAGGTAGGTGATTATGGTTATATTTCTTCAAGTGCAACCGATGCCGTGAAGAAAATTATGTTAGTAACCGATGCAGCAGTAAACTACACAATTTATAATGCCTTTAGAACGACTTCTGGCGTGGATCCAGAAGCGATTGGTGGCGCGATTAATGGTGGTGTAGGTGCCGTAACTTATGGTTCTGGCGGGTCTTACACCGCTGGCCAAGCAAGGGCATTTATGGTGGGTCATATTCTAGCCGGTGCAGCTTATACTGGTACGATTAATATGGGATATTTTGATGGTATTAGTGATTCTGGCACTACGGCAGCCTTAAACCTTGCCTACCAAACCATCATGAGCTGGTTTAATTCAAATTATTCTGATGCTCCAGCACAGTTTACCTTAAACACCTTCACCCCGACTGACTATACTCACCAGACTCTTGGTTGGTTAACCGGAAGCTACACGCCAACTCCACAAAACGGTTCCATCCAACTTCTAAAATATGATGCGGCAACCGGCTACAATGCAGCGCTTAGCGGCACCGGTGTTTTAGCTGGTGCAACCTTTAGAGTTTATGAGCAAAGTAAGCCTGGTACAACGCTTACTACGGTAACAACTAGTTCAAATGGTTATACGCCACTTTATACTACTACTGCTGGCAAAACGATTTGTTTTGTAGAGACGAATCCACCTACTGGGTACGTGCTTGATACTACGCCAAAGTGCGCCACGATTGTAGCGAACTCTACGTCTTATGTTGATTTAGCAAATGTTAAACAAACGGTTTATGGCGGCGTAAAGGTAAGAAAAGTTGATGCGGATACCAATACAGCCGCGGCACGTGGTACGGCCAAAGTGCAAGGTACGGTATTTACGGTATATAATTCTAACTCATCTGGCACACAAGGCTCTTCGACTGGCGTAACACTAACGGCGGACGCATCTGGTTATGCTACGACTAGTTCATCTGCCCTTGCAATCGATCCAAATTCGGGTACCTGGTACTGTGTGAAGGAAACTTCTGCCGGTACGGGCTATAACCTTAGTGAGACGAGTTGCAAGCCGTTCTTCCTAAGTACTAGCGGACAGATTTATGATCTTACCGGTTCACCATTTAAAGACCAGGTAATTAGAGGAAGTCTTAAAATTACTAAGCAACGTAGTTTATATACTTCGGTTACACATGGCTGGACGAATGTACCGCTATCCGGTGTGACGTTTACACTCGTTAACACGGCAGATGCTACCATCGCCTACACCAGCGGCGCAACGGATGCTAATGGTAATGTAACAATCAATAATATAATATATGGTACTTACACGGTAACAGAAAATCGTACATCTACGAATGCCGCGTATACTTTGCAGACCTTCACGATTACGATTTCATCACAAGGCCAGACCGTGACAAAGAACGTGCTAAATGAAATGCCGGACGTACCAGTGATTGATACCACGGCACGTAATTCTGATAGTAATCCAGAAGACAAGACAAATGTCTCGCCTGAGGACAAGGAAATTGAAGTTGGTGATGCCGGCGTAACAGACCACATTACCTATAGTGGACTTGAGCCAGGTGCAGACTACAAGATGGAAGGTGAGCTCTGGAAGATTGAAACACCAAAAGAATTGATTACGACTAAAGAGCAAGATTTTACGGCTCCGGCTAGCGGTGCTGGTAGTTTTGATCTTGAATTTGATACTATCGACACTACACAATATGCGGGTGAAGATTTAGGTATCATCCAAAAACTCTACAAAGAGAATGGTGATGAATGGCTCCTTATTGCAGAGCATAATTTAGAATTTGAAAATGCAGAAGAGGTTGTGACCGTAGCATCTTATGGACTATCGACCACTGCAACGGATAATGCGGATAATGACCATATTATTGAACCAGAAAATGCACAGAAGATTAATGACCGCGTGGTTTACCAGAATCTGGTGCAAGGACGCGATTATATCTTGGTGGCAAGACTGATTGACAAGGATGCTACGAAGGCGGATGGCCAAACGAGAGTGTTAAGAATAAATGAGACGGAAGTGCCGGCGATTGTGACAAAGATTACAATGCCAGAAGCAACGGAAGGAAGCACTACGGTAAGATTTACGATTGATGCAAGAGAGATTCCAGGTAGAGAATTAGTAGTGTTTGAACGACTTTATGAATATGTAGAAGGTGCAAATGCCTCGAACTGGGAAACTGTGCTTACAGATCTAGTGATTGATCACGAGAATCTAGAAGATAGCAACCAAACGGTGAAGGTGAGACCTAGAATTGGCACCCAGGCGGCCGATGAATATGATAATGACAATAAGGTTGGTGCCGGTATGGCGGTGATTTCTGATACGGTTTCACTTGAGGGGCTTTCAAAAGAGAATTATAAATTGGTAGGTTACATCGTAGAAAAGAAGGGTGAAAACGGGGCAGATACCGAAGACACGCCAATTGTGGCTCCGGTAGGTGCCGCAAGTGCGACGGCGAGTATTAGAATTGAGAGAAATCTAGATTTAAGAAATGCGAGTAGTATTCCATCTGAAATGTTAATGGAATTTATGTTTGACACTAGG
The DNA here is from genome assembly GCA_964499905.1 of uncultured Candidatus Saccharibacteria bacterium. Classification (GTDB taxonomy): domain Bacteria; phylum Patescibacteriota; class Saccharimonadia; order Saccharimonadales; family Saccharimonadaceae; genus Nanosyncoccus. Next base: position 15,792 of record CAZCPT010000007.1, read on the forward strand.
GGCTTTGCGGGTAAAAAACTTGTGATTTATGAAGAGCTTTATCGCATTGAAAATAATGGCACCAATACTTTGATCGCCTGGCATAAAGACGTGAATGATGATAAACAAACTATCGAAGTGATGACGCCGAAGATTCAAACAAAGGCGACTGACAAAGAAGATGGTGACAAAGAATTAGCTCTAAATTCTGTAGTAACGATTACCGACCAGATTGATTATGAAGGTGTAGTGCCGGGCAATAAGTATACATTAGTGGGTGAACTTCGTGACAAGAAAACCGGGGAAGTAATTGAACTAAAAGATGGTAGCACGAAGGTGATTTACGTATTTGAGCCGGCACAAGATAGAGGCGTAGAACTAATGGAATTTGAGATTGATACAAAAGAACTAACTGGCAAGAAGATTGTGGTGTTTGAAGAGCTGTATATTGGTGAATGGATTCTTGAAGAAGTTGATGAAGAGACCGGTGACGTGATTACCCCTGCCCAGGAGCTTACGGAAGACGAGAAGATTGCCGAGCATAAAGACCTAGATAGCGCCAATCAAACTGTTTGGGTGAAGATTGAAACGCCAGATACTGGTGCGTTTAGCCGTGAAGACGACGGCGTAAAAGCTGGGCAAGTATATATAATGCCGGTGACGATTGTGGTGATTAGCCTTGGCGCAATTGCAGGATACAGAATTTATAAGAAGCGCAACTTCGGTTGGAAATAAAATGAAAATTGAATGGCTAGGGCACGCGTGTTTTAGAATTAACGAGTGCCTAGTGATTGATCCGTATAAAGATGGTAGTGTGCCGGGTTTGGCACCCCTTCGCATAACGGCGAACAAGGTGATTTGCTCGCACGGGCATGCGGACCATAGCGGCACAGAATGTGTAGAAACTGTTCCGGGTGAATGTGATTTAAAGGTTGAAGAAATTCCAAGCTGGCATGATGATAGAGAGGGTGCTTTAAGAGGTCCGAACACGATTTTTGTAATTACTTCTCCATCTGGCGAAAAGCTTGTACATTTAGGGGATTTAGGACATTTCCCAAATGATGAACAATTAAAAGCGATTCTTCACGCGGATTATTTATTAATCCCGGTTGGGGGATATTATACGATTGATGCCGAGATGGCGGTGAAGATTTGCGAAGCTGCAGAACCAAAACATATTATCCCAATGCACTACCGCACGGAAAATAGCGGATATCCGGAACTTGATACGGTAGACGAATTCTTGAGACTTGCTGAAAAAGCAGGTATCAAAAATAAAATAGATGTATAATTGTCTTAAAAGGAGTTATATGAAACAATTTAAAGCTATCATTTGGGGACTTGCGATTATCGCGCTAGGTGTGATTTTTGGCGGGCACGCACTAGGATTATTTGATTTTAATATTTTCTTTGATGGATGGTGGACACTATTTATCATTGTGCCAAGTGCAATTAGTTTAGTGACTGATAGAGACAAGATTAGTAATTTATTTATGCTGGCTGTAGGTGTGATTTTACTACTCGCAGCGCAAGGGGCATTTGGTGAAGATTCCTGGAATGTGGCCTGGAAGGCAATACTCGCAGTATTCTTGATTTTGCTTGGTCTCTACATTGTTATTAGAGGAGTTTTTCATAGCAATAATGACAAGGAAGTTGAGAAGAAGATTAGAAAGCTAGAAGACGAAAAGACGATGGATTCACAGGTTGCGATTTTCTCTGGCAGCGACAGAGTTTATAATGATGAAGTGTTCACTGGCTCAACTATTGCGGCCGTCTTTGGTGGCGCAGACTTGGATTTAAGAAAAGCGAAGTTCACTAAGGATACGGTGATTAAGGCATTTTGTTTATTTGGTGGAATTGATATCAAAGTGCCAGAAGATGTACAGGTAAAGATTAAATCTGGTTTTATCTTTGGTGGCGCTTCGGATGACAGAAAAGGTGAAACTGGAAAAGGAAAGTGCACAATCTATATCGACTGTGCTGGTGGATTTGGTGGGATTTCAATTAGCGATAAAGCTAAGAAAAAATAACTAGAACATGGATACGAATTTTGTTATTGCGCAAATATTTGGAGTACTAGGTGTTATTGCAAGTGTTTGCTCGATGCAGTTTAAAAAGCGAAGACAGATTTTTATTGCTTTACTTTTACTAAATCTCTTTTCGGCGTTAAACTTTGTATTCCTTGGAACTTTTTCTAGCGCATACGTTTGCTTCTTCGCAGTAGCCGAGATGCTGATTAATCATCTCTTTGAGCGCAAAAACAAACCGGTGCCAAAGTGGGTCGTTGGCATATATATTATAGTGAATATACTACTTGGTGCGATTGCATTTACGGGGCCACTTGATGTAATTCCGATTGTTTGTGCTTTGATTTTCTGTGCTACACTTCTGACTAAGAACGAACAGAACATTCGTAAATTGATGCTTTTAAACCAAGCACTCTGGCTAGTATATGATTTGACTGTGGGCGCATACTTCTTTGCGGTATCAAATGTCCTTACGATTATTTCAACCGCGATTGCGTTATATAGATTTAGCAAGAAGAAATAATTATTTACGGAGTTTCTTTAGCAAATCTTTTGCGTCTTTTTCAACGCGATAAGAATCAGAGATTTTTGAAATGGCCTTATTGAAGGTCCATTTTTCTAATGATGAGGTTTTCATATAGGAAAAAGTTTCATCCGGAAATTTAATGAAGCATTCAGCTAGTAGCCAGGCGATAGCCATTTTTACGTAATACTCTGTATGACGGCTTAAGGATTCAATACGATCAAAAAATAAATGTAAGTATTCTTCTTTGACATAGAAATCGAGCAAAGAAACAAGCCCGGCTCGGACGGCGAACTCATCTTGGCTTTTTAATAACGGCTCGACTTTTTTGTCGAGAAAATCTGCTTCGTGGTGTTTAACGGTTTTTCTAAGAGCAGAGATAAAGATATCTACCGTGCACCAGTTGTCGAGATATTTGATTTGAGAATCAAAGACTTCTAGCATTTTTTCGTAAGGAAGGCGGGCAATAATTAGCCCGCGGGCAAGGACTTCTTCGATAGCGATGGGCGTGACATCAATAAAGGTGTCGAAATCTTCTGGTGAGATTTTTGAAACAAGTCTTCTAATATCCGGAATCCGAACACCAATGAACGGACGATCTGACGGGATGCCACGCATTGAGAATTCGCGGTAATCATCGTCGGCAAGGGAAGCAAGGCGGGTTCTAAATTCGGAATATTTCATCAATCGAACACTTCTTTTACTAGTTTCTCGTATTCTTTGTAGGCTGGTTCGTCACTAAGATCCGAAAATGCTTCGACGAGCGATTTATAATACCAGGCATGCTCGTTCTTATCTTTTACATTGAATCGGTTCCAGAATTCTTCGCCGAGTTTAGCATAGTCTCTTGCGATAGCACGGATGTTGGAGAGTTTATCACCGAGCGCGATGATTTTGGCATTCTTAGAAGCGTGATTTTTCAAGTGATCAATGGTTTCTTGTTTACGAATTCTCCAGGTTTCTGCTTCCGGAAGGTCCTCTCTTTTGTTCTCGGACTCCGCGGCGACCAGCCGGGCGACTTCCTCACCAAATTCATTTTTGATATCTTCATTTGTATATTTAGTGTCTTCCACTACATCGTGCAAGACTGCTGCGGCAAGAACATTTTTGTCTTTAGTCATAGTGGCAACTATGGAGGCAGCTTCTAATGGATGTACGATGTATGGAATGTCTGTACCTTTTCTACAAGCTCCGCTGTGAGCTTTAGTCGCAAAGATAATAGCTTTATCGAATATATCCATATTCCTCCTTTCATATATATTATAACATAAAAACTATGAAAATAAAAATGCCCCCTAATAAAGGGGGCGTGTGAGTTTTTATGAAAAGTGTGTTTTACACTTCGTCGCCGTCTTCAGGGTCGACAATCTCGATGTCGGGATCGCCAGAAGAAGTGGGCTCGTCTTCGGCTTCTGCTTGGCCCTTAATGGGATCTGCCACAGAAGCGATGAGTTTCTTGACGGTGTCGGTGAGGGCCTCGTCGTTCAAGGCCTGGTTTTCCATGTTTGCCTGAGCAAACAGCTGCGGGATGCGTCCGAGGACGCTGGTCAAAAGGTCGCCGCCGCCTTCTTTTTTGGCACCGCCACCGAAATCATAGAACCTGGCGTTCTTACCGACTTCGGCCATAACGGTGGCAATGTTGGTGGCGACTTCCACGCGGGTCTTCTGCTCGATTTCGATCTTCTTCAGCTCAAAGTTGACCTTGTCGTTGGCTGCCTGAGCATCAGACAGAGCACGAGCCGCTTCGGCTTCAGCTTTACCCTTAGCCGCAATGGCCTCGGCTTCAGCTTTACCCTTTGCGGCGATGGCGGTAGCTTCTGCTTCACCTTTCGCCTTGATGGCGGTGGCTTCGGCGGAAGCCTGAACCTTAACGGCTTCGGCTTCGGCAGTAGCCTTGGTCTTACGCGCGGTAGCGTCACCGTCGGCCTGAACCTTCACGGCTTCGGCCGCAGCAGTGGCGTCGCGGGTTTTCTTAACCGCGGCAGCTTCTGCTTCACCGGCAGCTTCAGCCTTTTTCTTTTCGGCTTCGGCCTCAGCGGCGATGATGGTGGTGCGCTTGGACGTTTCGGCTCGAGTTACTTCCACTTCTTGCTGCTTTTTGGCAGCGAGATTGGCTTGCTCGGCTTGCATAACGGCGACAGCGCCTTTTCTCTCCTCGAGCTGGCGGTTGATGTCCTCTTTTTCGAGGGCGCCGGCCATCTCGGATTTGGCCTGTTCACGAGCAGTTTCAGCAGTGAATTGAGCTTTCTTGACGTCGGTATCGCGCTGGCGTTCAGCTACGGCTACCTGAGCCGCCAACTCTCTTTCCTGAGCGGCTTTGTCGGTGTCGGCCTTTTTCTCACGGATAGACTGTTCGGCTTCTGCCGCAATATTGGCAGCATCGCGCCGCCTAGTTTCACGGTCGGTTGCCGCCAAATCTCGATAGTAAGTACTATTTTCGGCGTCTTCTACCTCGTGAATTGACAGAATGGTGTTGAATCCAAGGTCCTTCATCTGGGCCGCAATGGACTCTTTTACCTGATCGTCGAGCTTGTCTTTTCCGTTCATGACCTCTTCGGGCGTCATCTTGGCGATGACGGCGCGAACACCACCGGACACAACGTCCAGGATGACACGTTTCAAAGCCTCATCGTCTTTGTCGAGGAAATTGCAAACGGCTCTCTGAAGACTTTCTTCAGAGGTGATGTCGGGGCTGTAAGCTACGGCCCAATCAATCTTGATGGGGACACCGGTTTGAGTCTTGGTGATGTCACCAGACACTTTGGCAGTCCGGACACAGAGATCGAAGTATTTTGCCTTTTGGATAAAGGGAACCACGATTCTGCCGCCGGCACGTTTGATGGTGGGGTTGCCGTTTTTGTCGGTAGCGCCAACGCCAGATACGACCAGCGCTTCGTTACCGTTGGCGGTCTTGATCATGGCAAAGAGTACCACGATGACAACGATGACCGCTACGACAGCGATGATGATGGGAAGAAGAGTTGCAAACATGACTAACCTCCTTAAACTGTTGCTTTTCACAATATATTTAAGGTGGGCTTTTCATAAAACTCACAAAAATGAAAAGTACGCCACCCAGTCTTATTATTTTACCATTTTTTAAATAAAAAGTCAATTATTTGGTCTATGATTTAGCGTGTTATAATAAACGTAAGCCTTATAATTTTCAAAATAGAGTTTTATAAGGTGAGGTAAAACAAAATCAAATAAACTTAAATGAAACAAATACAAAAAACAATTAGGGTTTTTGTATTTATATTCTGTGCGTCCTTGTTTACCGAAACGGTGCTTGTGAATAATACAACATATGCGGCAGACCCGACTTTGACGATCTCAACGTCGACTCTTTCGCCGGTGAGCGTTCAATCTGGAGTCTTTGCCCAGACGTCTCAAGCAATAAACGTTTCCACGAACAACTACACGGGATATAACCTATCCTTAACAACTTCTGGCACGTCGACGGATCTCGTGAATGTTAATAATTCAGGGGCCGTCATTCCAACAATCTCGTTGCCAGGAGGTAGGGAATACCTTTTGTCGTCCGAATTTTCTGTAGGTTATGGTCTTTCGATTAACAACACTAACTACTATCCGGTGCCAACTCCGGGTGGTAATCCGTTCCAAATTGGCTCTTCTAATTCCGCTGGTTCAACACAACACACTCTGACCTTTGGCATACAGACTGATGATAGTGTGGCCGCTGGTACATATCAGAATACTTTTGTAATAACCGCTGTAGTGAATAATCCGCAGTACTCAATAACTTATGACCAGAACATTACTGGCACTGTAACTGGTATGCCAAGTAACCAGACCGTAACGATGTCTAGTACTGGTACCGCAACACTTGCAAGTGATACGCCAACTATTTCTAATTACACGTTCCTTGGTTGGGATACTAATTCTGCGGCTACAACGCCGGCTTATCCAACTGGCGTAACCAATACTATTACACTTGATCCTACATCTTCAAATGCAATTCAGCTTTATGCAATTTGGCAATCTTCTGGTGGCGGCCATGCTGGTACGCCAGACGATCCTTATGAAGATACAGGCAATTATGATCCAACTAATCTCCAAGAAGGTACGACGGTTTATACGGAAGTAGCTGGTGCGCCGCAAGTGACGGTAGATGAAAATGGCAATATTACTAACTTTGAATTTACGGATACTAGTGGTGTGAGTATTGCTGACGCTGGAATGAATACTGGTTATGTGCCATTTAGAAGTGGCAATGACTTTGAACTTAGAATTAAGGCATCGTTCCCGGCAAGTAGTAATAATAGTAGCCCAACTGGCATTCTTCTCGATCTTAGAAATCGCGAATCGAATTCTGGTGATTACTTGCAGCTTACCTATGCAAAGAATAAGACTGTGCCAATCATTAACTTTAGAACAAAGAGCTATAATCTGGCACTCTCGAACTTTACTTATCAAGGTGTAACATATTCTGATTATGTTGATCTTCATATTACTGTTGTAAATGGCACATGGACCGTAACATACTATACATATACCGTAAGTGGTGGTAATTTGGTGGCCACACCACATAATGTAAATGTGAACGGTATTTCGTCGCTTAATATCCCGGAGAAAGAAGTGTATCTTGGCTATTCATTGAACACTAGCGGCCAAGTGATTCGCCAAGCAACGGCTACGGTTTATGAGTTCACTATGGGTGATATATAAAAATATGCATGTTATAATGATAATGATTAACAGAAGGAATCGTTATGAATGGACCAGAGACACTAGAAGAAAACCACGAGACTCATGAGAGTGACAGGTCTGATATTTGGCATGAGATGGCTGCTAATACTGGTGGCTTTAATCCAGCAGCTGCTGAAATGAACCGTGCGAAAGACGGCGAAAAGATGGAAATTGTGTCAACGGACCAGTATGAAAAAGAAATTAGAGCCTTAGGTGAACGATTCGAAGAACCTACTTTCTTAGATGATGAAGTTGAGATGCCTTCCGATATGGAGTTAGTAAAGAAGTGGGTGGAAGAACAACGCCATGCCGGGATTATACAGGGATGGGTGCAATCTAAATCGAGCTCACCAGAAGAACAAGCTTACAAGAATTCCCTGGCTAGTGCTGGATTTAGGAGAAAGTTGTTTTTTAGACAAGACCCGGGGTTTGAAAAAGAATTTGATCGGGTTAAACAAGAATACAAAGAGGGGATAATCCAAGAAAAGACTAATGAATTCATTAAAAGTCAGGATAGAATTGAGTGGGACGTAAGATCAGAACTAAGAAGTTATGATACCGAGCCGGATAATCCGGTGTCAAAGATGCAGGGTGAGGATTTACCTTTGCCGGGTCGTTTTGAGTTAGTTAGAAGCTGGATTGAGGATAGCCACCTTGACGAAACGAGAAAACACATTGATCAGATAAAAGAATGGCTGATAAGCGACGACGGAGATGATAAAGAAAAACGTTATCGCGCTTTGATGCGAGTAAGACTAAGTGGTGGCATAAAGCGTTGGGAACGTCATGGTGGCTTTCGTGGCGAAATGGAAAAAAGTAGTATCCATGAGACTCTTGTGCCTTATAATATTGCACGCTCTGGTTTTGACAGAAGTAAATTTATGAGCCCTGAGTATTCCGCTTTATCCGATGAAGAGAAAGCGAAAAAATGGGAAGAGGCAAAAGTTGAATACGTTGAATTATTAAAGAAAGAAAGAGCAGAGAGAAAAAGAAGAGAAGAAGAATGGGCTGCGAAAAGAGCGGAGGCCAAACAATCTACGAGCGTTAATAAAAAATCAGAATGGTCTGATGACGAGCAAAAGCCAGCTGAAATGATGTCTCTTCCTGACCAGGGGCCAAATCCATTTAGCCCACTCTTCAATGAATACCCGATGGACCCATTTGGGACGATGTTTAGCTAGAATTCAGTCTCGTGATTAGTATGATATAATTAGAATACTAATTAAGGAGATAATAAAATGTGTGGGATTGTAGGTTACGTTGGCGAGAAGAACGCACAAGATTTTTTGATTAGTGGTTTAAAGAGACTTGAGTACCGGGGTTATGACTCGGCCGGGATTGTGACGTTAAGTGAAAAAGGCGAAGCAACTTTGCTCCGTGCAAAGGGCAAAATTGTAAACCTGGAAGAAAAACTCGCAAAGAATAAACGTGAAGATAAGATTGGTATTGGCCATACGCGTTGGGCTACCCACGGTGAGCCAAGCGAAACTAATGCGCACCCGCATCAGGCTGGTGATATTTATCTTGTTCATAACGGGATTATTGAAAACTACAAGGAACTAAAAGCCACTTTAACTGATCACGAGTTTAAGTCTGAGACGGATACTGAAGTTCTTGCAGCTCTCGTTGAATCGTTCTACCGCGGTGGTGAACATCCACTGGTAAACGCGGTAGTGCAGGCTTTGAAACTTGTAAAAGGCACCTATGGAATTGCCGTAGTTTCTACCAAGGCGCCAGATGAAATTGTGGTGGCTAGAGCTGGTTCTCCACTCGTAATTGGTGTGGGGCACGACGAAACTTTGATTGCTTCGGATGCGTCGGCACTAGTTGGTCATACCAAGCGCGCGATTTACCTAAATGATGGTGAAGTGGCACTAATTCGTAAGAACAGTATTGAGATTAAGACTTTGAACGCTGAGCCGGTATCTGCTAAAGTCGAAATGATTGAAACTAATCTAGCGGCAATCCAGAAGGGTGGCTACGAGCACTTCTTACTTAAGGAAATTATGGAGCAGCCAGAATCCCTCACCGAGACTTTGCGTGGCCGTGTAAATCTTGGCACTGGCACCGTGAGGCTTGGTGGCCCAGGGCTTTCCGAAGAACAGCTTAGAAAGATTAAACACTTAGTGATTGTAGGTTGCGGTACGGCTTATCATGCCGGGCTTCTCGCTAGCTATTACATTGAACAGTTTACCCCGGAAATCACAATTGAAACGGTGATTGCATCGGAATATCGTTATCGTTCGGCTTACATTCCAAAGGACTCGGTGGCTTTAATCGTGTCGCAGTCTGGTGAAACAGCGGATACTCTTGCCTGCCTTCGCGAGATTAAAAAGCAGGGAATTCCAACCATTGGTATTGTGAACGCGATTGGTTCAACGATTGCGCGCGAAGTGGATGGCGGTACTTATGTACACGTGGGCCCGGAAATTTCTGTAGCATCGACTAAAGCCTTTACTTCGCAGGTGATTACGATGGTAATGTTTGGCCTCACGATTGCCCAGGCTAAGGGTGTAAAACCAGGCATGCTGTATCCATACATTAAGGAGATTGCTGGACTTCCAGAATCGATTCGCAAAACCTTGGAAGAAGTTCATGACAAAGTGAAGGAAGTGGCAACTGCGCATAAGGATTACGACCATGCAATTTATCTTGGGCGTGATACGGCTTACCCGGCTGCTATGGAAGGGGCACTTAAACTTAAAGAGATTTCTTATGTAGACGCAAATGCCTATGCATTTGGTGAGTTAAAGCATGGCCCACTTGCTCTCATTGATGACAGATTTGTAGAAGTGGCGTTGGTGCCAAAAGGCCCGCTATATGATAAGGCGATTTCAAATGTGCAAGAAGTTTTGGCGCGTGGTGGCCATATCATTGTGGTAACTAACACTGACTTTGATTTGCCAGTTGAAAGTGTGATTAAGGTGACTGGTGAAGTAGGACACTTTGCACCGATTATTATGAACTTGGTTTCACAATTGTTTGCTTATTATATGACGATTGCGAAGGGCTATAATGTTGATCAGCCGCGCAATCTCGCAAAATCCGTGACGGTAGAGTAAAACGCCTCTTTATGTTATAATAATTTCATGCGGAAAAAGTCCGATTATATTCTGAGAGTATGTTTAATAATTGGGGACGCGGTAGCGTTGGTGGTATCTTTTGCGCTGGCATACTTTATCCGTGTGCACGTGGATCCACGCCCTTACGAATTCGATTCGCAGCTTCTAAATTTCACTTTAGAAATTTTGTGGGTGATGCCGTTTCTTATTATTATTCTCGCGGCGCTCGGGCTTTATAAAAAATCGGTGTTTCTTGGTAAATCCAGAATGCCAGAAGTGGGCAGAGTTTTTCTAGCTGCAATTATGAGCGTAGCGGCGCTCATCGTTTACGATTTCTTTACTAACAATAATTTATTCCCGGTAAGAATTGTAGCTCTTACGTCGGTAGCTTTGTCATTCGTTTTGCTTATGGCAGAGCGCATGGTGGTTCGTTTTATCGTAAAGCAAATCTTTAAGAAAAACTATGGCACCAAGCGGGTAGTAATTATTGGTAATAATAAGAATACTGAATATCTTGCAAACTATATTTCATCTTCACCAGAAAGTGGATATAGGTTGGTGGGTGTGGTGTCGGCCAAGAAGTTTATTCCAGAAGATTTAAGGAACAAACAGTTTGCATCGCTGAAGGACGCTTTAAGACGTTCGCATCCGGATGTAGTTTTTCAGACGGACGAAAAGTCTACGGAATATGTTTATCGCCAGGCGATTAACCAGCATTTACTATATTATTTTGTGCCGTCCGAGACGGCGCTTTCGTCACATTTTGGTGAACTAGAATTAGTTGGCAATACACCAGCAGTCTTGGTGAAGTTAACGCCACTCACTGGTGGTGCGGCTGCGGTGAAGCGAGCGTTTGATATTTTTGCGTCAATTATTGGTTTAATCCTCGCAGCTATTCCAATGGCGATTATTTGGTTAGTCATTAAGCTTTCCGATGTAAAACATAAAGCGATTTATGCGGATGAAAGATTAACACAATTTAACCGGAAGTTTCGTTGCTACAAGTTTAGATCGATGAAATCTGAATATAGTGGTATGACGCCGGAAGCAGCATTTACAAAAATGGGGAAGCCAGAACTGATTAAAAAGTATCGTAAAGATGGTGACTATTTGAAAGATGATCCAAGAATCACCAAGTTTGGTAAGTTTATTCGTAAAACTTCGCTCGATGAACTTCCGCAATTATTTAATATTTTAAAAGGTGATATTTCATTAATTGGGCCACGTGCGCTTCTTCCTGGCGAATTACGAGATTATGGTGATAGGTCGCTACTTCTCACTGTAAAGTCTGGCCTGACTGGTTTTGCGCAGGTGTCTGGTAGGCGAAATATTTCATTTGAAGAACGAAGAGCTCTTGATATTTATTATGTGATGAACTGGTCACTTCTCCTTGACGCACAGATTTTCTTTAGGACCATCGCAGCGGTAATTAAGCGAGACGGTGCAAAATGAAAGTCGCGATAGTTTGTGACTGGCTAACAAACGTGGGGGGTGCAGAAAAAGTACTCCTAAAAATCCACCAACTTTATCCGGAAGCGCCGATTTATACTTCGAAATACAATCCAAAGGGAATCGATTGGTTTAAGGATGCGGATGTGAGGACGGGGTGGCTACAGATTTTCCCGTCTGGACTGCGCAGATTTCTTGGTGTGTTTCGCCAAAGGTGGTTTTCGAAATTAAATCTGTCTGAATATGATTTAGTGATTTCGGTAACGGGTGCAGAGGCCAAGGCAGTTAAGGCGCCAAACGGCATTCATATTTCGTATTGTCATGTGCCAACACAATATTATTGGCAGATGTATGATGAATATGTTGAGAACCCAGGTTTTGGAATTTTAAATCCAATTGTGAGATTTTTCTTTAAACTACTCGTAAAACCACTACGTAAAAAAGATTTCAAAGCCGCGCAGGATGTTGACTTCTTTGTGACGATTTCGGACTATGCAAAAGATTTAATTAAAAAGTATTACAAACGTGATGCGGTGGTGGTGCATCCTTGTGTGGAAGTAAAAGATTTCAAGCTCAAAGAATTTGAAGAGCCAGAAGATTATTATATTGTGACGTCACGCCAGGTGACTTGGAAGAAAATTGATTTAGCGATAAGAGCATGTCTTAAGACTGACAGGAAATTGTTAGTAATTGGAGAAGGGCCAGAGCATAAGAACCTAGTGAAGCTGGCTAATGGTTCCCCACTAGTGAAGTTTTTACCATTGATGAAAAAGGAAGAACTGAAAAAATATCTTTCAAACGCGCGCGGCTACTTATTCCCGAGCATGGAGCCGTTTGGGATTGCGCCGGTAGAAGCGCTTGCGACAGGATGCCCGGTAATCGCGTATAAAGAAGGCGGAGCGAGAGACTATGTATTTAGCAAAAAGAACGGCGTATTATTTGAAAAGCAAACTGTAAGTTCTCTTGCCGAAGCGATAGAAGAATTTGAAAAAATGAAATTTGATCGAGCGGAAGTTTCAAAAACCGCAGATTCATTTAGTGAAAAAAGATTCGACACAGAATTAATAGACTTCATTAAGTCTTGTGAGAAGAAAAATGAAAAATAAGTTTTACCGTATATTATTATATATACTTCCGGCCGTGCTTTATTTTTCGTATTACCCAGTGATTTCGCTTGGCACTAATGAGTCGATGCATTTTGAACTATCGTTGCCTTTAATTTGGTTAGCAGTGTTTGATGTAACAGCTTTGGTGTTATTAATACAGAAGAACCTATTGAAAGAGATTTTTAATAAATGGCAATTATTACTATTCCCGATTTTTGCAACGCTGACTTTGATATGGTCCGCTAACCGTGTGAGGGGAGTTCTTACGGTTGGGATTTTGTGGTTACTGTATTTTGCAGCAATTTCGTTTTATTTACTTCGCGGAGAATGTAAAGATAAAAAGTTTTGGAAGAACCTTTGGCGAGTATTTATTGGTTCATCACTCGTAGCAGTGGCGTGGTGCGTGGTGCAATGTATTTTAGATGTGATGGGTGTGCCAATGGAGGGATCTCTTATGTGTATAGGATGCACTTCTACGACTTTTGGTTTTCCACATCCAAATGGGTTTGCGATTGAGCCACAATTTATGGGGAATTTACTACTAGCTCCAGCGATTATGTGCGGAGTACAAATGTTTAAAAACAAAAAGATGATGGTGCTTTTCTTTATCTTTGCTTGTGGCGTCTTCTTAACCTTTTCGCGTGGCGCGATTTATGCACTTATCGTTGCGATGATTTTCTTTACAGTAATGAAAATTGTGCAGACCAAAAAATGGCGTGAGGTGTTGGTGTGGCCGGTAATAATTTTAGCGTTCATTTTTACTTTAAATGTACAGGGAATTTTGGCCGCAGTGTCACCGACGAATGATACGTATTTTTCTGGAATTGCGAAGGTTTTGAATCATTTGTCACTAGGAATAATTGATATTCGCAATAAAGGAAGTAGTAATGCTGGCGCAACGGACGGGACGACCGAGTCGACCTTTGATGGGTACGTAGAAGATTCAACAAATGTAAGAATGGCTTTGACTGGTGCGGCGTTAAAAACTTGGACTAAAGATTTTAAAACTATTGTACTTGGCGTTGGCATGGGCGGAGCTGGGCAAGCGATGTATGAGGCTGGTAGCACAGATTGGCCAAAGGAAATTGTGCAAAATGAATATGCGAGCCTACTTCTTGAAACTGGTTTAATCGGAATTTCGCTAGTAATATATACTGCAGTATTGGTATTAAAGGCGCTAAAAAAATCTGCGAATCTAGAAATGAATCTCACGTTAATTTTTGGATATGGAATAACCCTGCTATTTTTCGCAGGGCTTCCAAATGTATTACATATATATATTATTCCAGCGGTACTTCCTTACGGAAAAAGTTAGTATCGTAGATTTCTGCACCGTGGTGTTTATAGAACTCTTGGGATTTTTCGCGGCCATGACCACAAGTAAAGCAAAGATTTTTGCAGCCTTTTTCTTTAGACCAAATCAGCATTTCATTCCAGAGGGCGGAACCAACGCCTTTGCCACGAAATTCTTGGTCTGTGACAAAATCTTCTAGATAGGCGTTTTTCCTGGTAATTGGCCCCATGGTGACAGAAAGGGTTGCAATGCCAACGATTTTGTCGTCTTCAATGGCTAGAAGCATGTCGTGGTAGTCGGATTTAATTAAATCATTAAACCATTCCTCAGGAATTTCACCGCGATCTTTGCCGCTACGTGAAAGCTGGATTAATAATTCGCGTACGCGGTTGGCGATTTCTGGTGTATAGGCATCTAATCTTTTGATAATCATAAAACTTCTCCTAATTTAGTTTTTAATTCGTTAGCAAGTTCAGTGATTTTTGCTTCGTCATTGCCCCACATGGTGATGCGGATTAAGTTTTCGGTGCCGGACGGACGGACGAGTAGGCGGCCTTCAACGGATTCGAGCTTTTTGCTAAAATCGAGGAGCAAGTTTTTGGCTTCATCTTTTTCTTTGAGGGCAGTCTTTTGCTCTGGAGTGGCATCCATATTTAAGATGATTTGCGGGAATTTAGTCATGATGGAAGCGAGTTCCTTCAAAGATTTTTTAGTTTCTGCGACAACTTTGGTAATCATGAGAGCAGTGAGCATGCCGTCACCAGTAGCTTCGCCTGGCAAGATGATATGACCGGATTGTTCACCACCGATTTTGATATCTTTTTCTCGCATGGCGGCAGCAACGTTAGAATCTCCCACGGCAGTAATTTCGGCGTGAATGTTGTTGTCCTTAGCCCAGTTTAGTAAACCTTGGTTTGCCATTACAGTAATGGCGATTTTATCTAGTTTTAGATGATTAGCAAGAATTGCAATGATTTCGTCACCGTCGACAACTTCGCCTTCATGGTTTACAAGTAAACAGCGATCGCCGTCACCATCAAAGGCAACGCCAAAGTCGAGTTTGTGATTTTTAACTAAGTCTTGAAGTTGTTCTAAATGAGTGCTACCACAGTTGTGGTTGATGCCGGTTCCATAGCTAGCGTCTGCATTGATGAGTTCTACTTTGGCACCAAGTTCTTCAAAAATGGTTTTATTTACTACACTGGTTGCACCGTTGGCACAGTCCATACCAATTTTAAGCCCAGAAAAGTCTGCCGTGTTGAGATATTCTTTTAAGTGGGATTTGTATAATTCAAGTGCATCTTCGTGAAGATTTTCGCGGATGGTACCTGGGCCTTCGTCGTAACAAAAAAGTTCTCTATCGAGTTCAGCTTCAATGGCGAGGCAACCCTCTTCGGATAGTTTGGTGCCGGAATTTTTGCCACGTTCAAAGATTTTGATGCCGTTGTCAGTGTAAGGGTTGTGTGAAGCGGTGACGTCGACGGCGAAATCAAAACCCATATTGTAAAAACAATAGTTGATGCCTGGAGTTGGAAGCACGTCTATGACTTGGTGCTCAACACCGAGGTTTTCAAAAGCAATTTCAAGACTTCTAATAATCCATTCGGAAGATTCGCGCGTGTCGCCACCGATTAGAATTTTTACGGTGTCGCCGGCGTAGTCTACAATGCCGCGAGCGATTTTGTATAAGAAGTCTGGGCTAAAGTCATCGGCTTTTCGGCGAATACCGTCAGTACCAAAGTATTTCATGTTACTTCCTTTCTAAAGATTTAATAATTACATCAATTGTGAGAATGACATCTTCGACAGAGCTACCACGGGAAAGGTCGGCCAGAGGGATTTCGAAGCCTTGGATGATTGGGCCGGCCATGGTCCAGCCGCCAAGATGCTCCATACTCTTATATAATATATTGCCACTGTTTAAATCTGGTACGATGAGAACGTTCGCGTGGCCAGCAACTTTAGAATCATGGACTTTTTTCTCGCCGATACGTGGGTCGATGGCGGCATCGAGTTGCATTTCGCCATCAATCTCCAATTCTGGATGATTCTTCTTGATTTCTTCGATAACGTAATAAATCTTTTCGAGGTCTGGGTTTTTGCCACCACTACCTTTAGTGGAATAGGAGAGCATGGCGATTTTTGGGATTTCATTGAAGTAAAGCTCGCAAGTTTTGGCGGTGTCTTCAACGATGGTGTAGAGTTGCTCTTTGCTTGGGATCTTATTGACACCACCATCGGCGATGATGAGATGTCGGCCATCTTTTTTACCAACAAAGCAACTTGAAAAATATGGGGAAGATAGAGGGATTTTAGCTTTGTAGGCGAGTAGAACATCGCGTGAAGAATGATCTAGACCGGAAATCATGGAATCGGCTTCGTGCCTTGCAAGAATATCGGTGGCAGATTCGAGGTTGCTCGCTGGTATAACTTCAATGTCTGGGAAGGACCGAAGAGCTTCTTTGATGATAGGGTTATCTAGTTCGGGTATGACGATTTTCATGAGTTTATTATAGCATATAAGAGGGAAAGAGAGGGGATACTTGATATTGACTTGATTATTCTTATGCTATAATTAAGGCAAAGAGGAGGAGCATGAACGAAAGCAAAATATTAACAACGACGCTCGAAGAGGTCGAAGATTTTGATTTAATCGAGACAACGGGCGTAGATATTGATTCTGGAAGTGGGAAACAGCCAGGTGATTTTTTAACACCAGCAAGTATTATTACTGGAGTTATCGCAGTGGTGCTTGCTCTAGTTATTTTCTTTGGTTTAGTAATTAGAAAGAAAGAACCAAATTCTGGTTTCGCTAAATGGTGGAAGGAATTCTTAAATTTCCGCAAAATTTGGATTGCCGGACTCATGAAGTTTGTTTATTTGCTCGGTGCTCTTCTTACTATTGGCGCCGGTATTGTAATGATTATTTACGGTTTCTGGTGGGGCAAGGAACAGGGGATTATGCTTCTAGTTGGTTTAGGTGTAATCATTCTTGGTAACATCGTTCTTAGGCTTTCGTTTGAGATGACCATGCTGATGGTTGGCCTTTGGGAAAATACTTCTGATATTCGCGGTGCGATAGTTGGAGCAAGGCAGAGAGTTGAGGAAAAGCGGGCTGCCCAGGCGGCGACGAAGCCAGAATCAAAAAAAGAAGAATAGACTTATAAAAAATAACCCCTGAGACTCGGGGGTTATTTTTATTGAAAGGATTATTTATCGACTACTTCGCCTTCAACGGCATCGTCATCTTTATCGTCAGACTTTTTATCGTCTTTCTTATCGTCGGAAGCCTGTTGATACATCTTTGCGCCGATTGGCATAATCTTATCGCCAAGTTCTTTAGCAGCGGCTTCGAGCTTTTCTTTATCGGCGTCGGTATCATTTAAGACTTTTTTAGCTTCTTCAACGGCTTTTTTGATAGTCTCTTTGTCGTCGTCGCTAATCTTGTCTTTGTATTCATCAGGCATTTTTTCGGCTTGATAAATTGCATTTTCTAGGTGGTTTCTTACATCGACAGTGTCACGCTTCTTCTTATCTTCTTCAGCGTGCATCTCGGCTTCTTTCTGAGCTTTCTCGATATCTTCCTTACTCATGTTGCCAGAGTTTTGGATGGTAATGGATTGCTCTTTGCCGGTGCCTTTATCCTTGGCGGTGACATTCAAGATGCCGTTAGCATCGAGGTTAAAGGTAACTTCAATTTGAGGTACGCCACGAGGAGCTGGTGCGATGCCGTCTAAGATAAAGCGGCCGAGAGATTTGTTGTCTTTAGCAAATTCACGTTCGCCTTGGAGGACATGGATTTCTACCTGTGGTTGGTTATCAGAAGCGGTAGAGAAGATCTCGGACTTGCTTGTCGGAATCGTGGTGTTGCGATCA
>CAZCPT010000008.1:0-32785 GCA_964499905.1 uncultured Candidatus Saccharibacteria bacterium
TGTCGATTCGTTTTCCTTCACCGAGGAACCGCACGCCGAAATAGCGCTTAGCTCTCTTATCGACCTCTTTCAGCGGCAAATGGTGCTTACGCCAAAGATTCATCTCATACTGTGTAAGGCGTACCTTTGCGTACTTTTCGAGCGCCGAATTAGAACCAGTAAAAAGCTCATCTAAAACCTCGAAATAACCTCTTTTAACGTTCTCTGCCATCCCAAACACCCCCTAATCTGTCGGCAGCAACAAATTTATACTTTAATTATAGCACAGAACATCAAAAAAGTCAATATCATACCCCTGTAAGAATCCTAAGAAAGCTTGTTCTTTTCTGGATTTTTTGAGCGATAAAGCTTTACGCCCTCACGCGCGGCCACAGTCTGGGCTTCCTGCTTGGAATGGCCCATACCCGTACCGATTAAATGCTCTTTTACATAAATTCCAACCGTAAAGAGCTTGTCGTGATCTGGCCCTTCTTCTTTAAGAGTCTTATAAACCGGCGTAACGCCATCATATCTCTGGGCTAATTCTTGAACGTAGGATTTTGGATCGCGCCAGGTACCCTCTTCGATAATCTCGTCAATTTTTACAATAATATGCTTATAAATGAAATCCTTAGCTGTTTCATACCCCTGATCAAGATAAATCGCACCAATCACCGCTTCAAAACAGTCCGCTAGAATCACGTCGTGTGCCCGATCAGAGCCATTCTTTTCACCGTGAGAAAGTCGGACCAAAGGTTCGTACCCAAGTTTTTTACCAGCATCACCAATAGATTCCGTCCTCACCATCGCCGAGCGAAGCGCCGTCATAATTCCCTCAGGTTCGTTGTAATTGCGGTACAAAAAATCTGAAGAAACTAGCTCCAAAATCGCATCACCCAAAAATTCGAGTCTTTCGTTATGCTCGTGCACGGTGTTTTTATGCTCATTTACATAGCTACGGTGCGTCAAAGCCGTTACAAGCAAATTAATATCATTAAATGAGAAACCTAGTTTCTCTTTTGCAAACTCCTGATAGGGAGTTGTATCAATTTGATTCATTTTACCTCCTATTTATAATCGCCAGCACGAATACGTTTTTTGGCAATCAACATCAATTTTTCAATGTCGTCATACTCGATTAAATCGAGCGCCTCAGCAAATGGGAACCACTTAATTCCCTTCATCCACTTTTCGCCGATCGGCATTTCATGTGCATCCATCGCTTCGACCAGATAAATTTGTGTTGTCATTAATACCAATTTATCTGCCCGGCGATATTTAAAATGAATTTTGCCAAGCCATGCGAGAATTGAAACGTTTTTTAGTCCCGTTTCTTCCTCGATTTCACGTCTTGCGGTCATTTTTGCTGTTTCACCAGGTTCAATGTGGCCTTTCGGAATCGTCCAACGGCCTTTCGAATCTTGAATCAGCAATATCTCAATATCCTTACCATCCTTCGTTAAACGGAAAATTATTCCGCCCGAGGTCGGTTCCCGCACAATCTCTTGAATCGCCGCCTTCTTGCGAAATACAGCGGACGTCAGTTTCTTTAGAGGAGATTCTTTAATTCTTTCTGAAGGCAACGCCTCCGGAACTTTAAGCGTTCTCCTTGCCATCGGCTCCGATGGACTTTGATTTTCCATTGTCATTATTTTCTACAATACCGAGCTTTTTGTAAGCTGTGCCAAGTACGCCGTTGATAAACTTCGACGAATTCTCAGACCCAAATGCTTTTGCAAGCTCCACAGCTTCGTTAATGGCTACCTTTGGCGGAACTTGGTCCCTGCACTCAGATAATTCATATAGGCCCATCCGTAGGACATTACGATCAATTGCTGCAATTGAGCTAATTGGCCACTCTGGCGCCATTGGCGTAAGAGCTTCATCTAGAGTTTCAAAGTTTTCTGAAACCTTATGTGCCAAATTATAGACAAACTCGGTGTCGCCGAGTGCCTTCTCATATGGCTCAATATTTTTTGCAATGATGACGTCCAAATCGACTTCCGGGTCCTTCGCGAGGGTTCTAAGTTCGTATTCATACAAACTCTGGAGAACAATTACTCTACCTAAATGTCGATTACTTGCCATCTTTTAAGCTTCTTTTTTCTTAACTGTCTTAACTTTTAAATTTGGGGTTTTTTTCTTCGTCTCGAAGGCCTTCACAGGCGAAGTCTTGTTCACTCTACGAGCAAGCTCCAAGCGAAGATGACTACGGCGGAGGCCGGTCTTTCTTGGGCTACTCTGTTTTTTAGGTTCAGGCATTTTGCTCCTTAATTTAATAGATACTTTTAACCATGTTAACACTTTTTTAATAATTCTGCAAGTTTAAAAACCTCCCGCATTTGCGGGAGGCTGGCGATATTTAAGAATCTGAATCAGGGTTGCAAGTGATAAGTGCCGAATTTGGTAAAAAGATACGGTTGACATCGCGACCAATAGCATTGATTTCAACGTAGAACGCGCCAAGTTTCTCGGCATAATCGCAGAGCATTTCTGAGCCCACCATCCGAAGCCAGATTTCATCCGCTTCGCTGATTTTCATGACTTTCTTTGACGCAAAGATGATTTCAACATCAAAGACCTCGGCATACTCAAAATTCCGTGCCACTTTGTAGTCGCTGAGACTGATAGCGTTAATATAACCGGTATTTTTATTAGCAACCGGATGACCGAATCGCATCACTATCAAATTGTCATCGCCACCGGCGATATCCGCGAGTTTCTTGTTAGAAAACCCAAAGCGACTGAGATCAAACCAATTGCTGTTGTTCATGGGCGGCCTATACGCATTCTCGATTAAAAGGTCGTATTCGGCCTGGCTGTAGGCCAAAATATAGCATCTTGCACTGACTTTTACGAATAGATTATTAAACATCTTCTGTCCCCCTTTGTACTATGAAATTTTTAGGTAACCAAAAACTACATCACCTATAATTATATCATAGAAATACTAAAAAATCAAGAGAGGGCTATCTCAAGGCTTTCAAAGCTTTTTTGATGGCCGGACGATCAAACCCGACAATTCTCTGCCCGTTAATCTCGGTAACCGGCACAGTAGAAATATCCGGTTCCTTCGAAGCGTCCATTTCTTTGTATTTCACACCCATACCGTCAAGCCAATCCATAAGAGCGTGGCAATAAGCACAGGTTGGAGTTGTATAAATCTTAATCATAATACTATATTACCACTATTTTACAAATCATGAAAATTATGATATTATAATATAGATTTGCTTTTAGCGAATAGTAATTTGAAAGAGGTGTAGATTATGGCAAGAACCCCACTTACCGCAATTGACAGCTTCGAAAAAGGAGGCACGTTCCGACGCTCCATGACGTTCATGGATGAAAAAGGCCAGACAGAGGTCCGGCATTTTCCGGAAGACAGCATTGTAATCATTTGCGGCCCCCGCGAGATTTACGACTGGTATGGTCGTCTCGTCGAAATCGACGAAGAAATCGATCATGTTATCCGAAAATTCGGCTCTCGTGTTGACGGCAAGAGTATTGATTCGACACACGAAATCATTCTCGCAGTCAAGAAAAACGGCAAGTATACCCTTGCGGAACTTTGCTACAAAAATAAAGGAAGGATACCAGTACTGCCTTACCATAAGGATGTGAGAACCGGCAAAATGTCCGGCAGGATTCCTTATCTAAGATGTGGCAAGCTCGAATTCGATAACCTCGAATAACCTTTAATCCCCGGGAACCCGGGGATTTTTCTAATTTAAGAGGCCGTAAATCGCAATGCCGGTAGCCACTGATACATTAAAAGACTCTTTTTTACCCTGCATTGGAATTTCGATAAATAGGTCAATTATATCATAGAGTGAATTTTTTATGCCCTCAACCTCTTCCCCTAAAATCAGCACAATTTTATCTTTAAGAATGCCTTTTAACTTCTTATCACCGAGGTTATATAGTGGCACGTTTTTGATGTTATTTTCAAGTCCCAAAATCTGCCACCCCTTGTCGTGCAGGTTTTTTAGCTCACTTTTAATATCACCACACGAATAAATATCTAGCATATCTTCCGCGCCAAGCGCCGTCTTGTGAATTTCGTGATCAAGTTTTTCGCGAAGATGTGGGAGCAAATTTTTATCATGCACTCTTGGTGTATAACCAGACAAAATAACTTTAGAAACACCGAACCCTTCGGCAGTTCTCAGAATCGCGCCTACATTATAGGTTGAGCGAATATTATCTAGCACCAATATCATTTCCATAAAAATATGATATAATATAATCCATGAAAAGTCAAAATGACGTAGCCGACAAATACAACAAAGACGAGATTATTAATCGCCTGCTTTCACATGAAGTCGCCACTGTTCCTACTGAAACTGTTGAGGGTTATGCCGTTCTCTTTAACGACGAAATCGCCATTAAAAAACTGATGGAATTAAAATCCCGTGGTTTTGAATCTGGCAAAATCTTTACCTTAGCTCCAGCTAGTAAAGAAAGCATCAAAGAATTCGTTATAGTCTCTGACGTAGCCAAAACAATTATCGATAAATACATACCAGGCGAAATCACCATCATCCTCCCCAAAAACCCGAACTTCAAAAACTACTATTTTGACCATTTTAATACCATTGGTATCCGCATTCCAGACTACCAATTTTTAAACGAAATAATGGAAGTTGTTGGGCCAATTATTCTTACTTCTGCCAACCCACGTGGCGGCACACCAAAAAGTATCACCGGGCATTTACCTTCCACAGTCGTTGATTTAACCGGAAAAACCCCGAAAATCATTCGACAAGGTAATCTAAAAGTGATATAATAATCCATTATGGATAGATATGAGCCACTAAAAATCGAAGAAAAATGGCAAGCTCGTTGGGAAAAGGAGAAGCCATATAGAGCAACTGAAGATTCTGATAAGCCGAAACTATTCCTAGCTGAAATGTTTCCTTATCCATCAGGTGCCGGTTTGCACGTTGGCCATGTCCGTAACTTTACTATTGTAGATGTTTTAACCCGTTTTTTTAAGCAACAACAAATCAACGTGATGCGCCCATTTGGCTACGATACCTTTGGCCTCCCAGCCGAAAACTATGCCATTAAAACCGGTACCGCACCACAAGAAATTACTAAGATTAATATCAATAATTTCCGTAAACAAGCTAAGCGCCTAGGTTATGCTATTGACTGGGACCGCGAGATTAACACCTCTGACCCAGAATATTACAAATGGACTCAGTGGTGCTTCCTTCAGCTCTATAAAAAGGGTCTCGCCTACCAAAAAGAATCCTATCAATGGTGGTGCCCAGTTGATCAAACCGTGCTTGCCAACGAACAGGTAGAAAACGGCAAATGTTGGCGCTGTGGCCACGAAGTCGAAAAGAAAAAGATGAAGCAGTGGTTCTTCAAGATTACCGCTTACGCTGATGAACTTCTTGAAGATATCGACCACGTAGAGTGGCCAGAAAAAATCAAAACTGCTCAGAAAAACTGGATCGGTCGTTCCGAAGGTGCCGAAATCACCTTTAATATTAAGGGTAAAAAAGACACTCTTACCGTATTTACTACCCGCCCAGATACTATCTTTGGTGCCACCTTTATGGTACTCGCTCCAGAGCATCCGTTAATCACCAAGCTCGTAACTAAAGAAACCAAAGCAGCCGTCGAAAAATATTGTAAAGACGCTATCAAAAAATCTGAAATTGAACGCCAAGAGAACAAAGAAAAGACTGGTGTATTTACTGGTTCTTACGCTATTAATCCAGCCACCGGCGAACCAATCCAGATTTGGATTGCTGATTATGTGCTCTTCGGTTATGGCACCGGTGCAATTATGGCAGTACCATCCGGTGATGAGCGTGACTTCGAATTCGCTACTAAGTTTAAGCTCCCAATTATCAAGGTAGTCGAGCGCCCAGAAGGCATGGAAGATGATTCTCCATGCTATGTCGGCGAAGGCACCATGGTAAATTCCGGTCAATTTACCGGCCGCCCGTCCAGCGAAGTTCGCGAAGAAATCAATGATTGGCTTGAAGCTGAGGGTTTTGGTAAGAAAAAAGTTACCTACAAGATGCGCGACTGGCTAATCTCCCGCCAACGCTATTGGGGCTGTCCAATTCCTATCGCCTATGATAAAAATGGCAACCCACACCCAATCCCAGAGGATCAGCTCCCAGTTATTATTCCAGAAGTCGATGACTATATGCCAGACCACACAGGCCGTTCCGCTCTCGCAAAGGCTAAAGACTGGCTTAAAGTCACTATTAACGGCGAAGAAATGACCCGTGAAACTGATACGCTCGATGGCTACGCCTGCTCCTCATGGTATCTCTGGCGCTACGCTTCCCCACACGATAGCGAACACGCCTGGAACCCAGAAGCCACCAAGTATTGGGAACCGCTTGACTATTATTGTGGTGGCGATCACGCCGTGGCTCACCTGCTTTACGTTCGCTTCTGGTGTAAATTCTTTGCCGATGAAGGCTACTTACCATTCCGCGAACCAATCAAACGCCTACTCTACAATGGTTACATTAACGCCCCAGACGGCAAAAAGATGAGTAAATCTAAAGGTAACGTCATTGACCCACTTGATGTAATTAACGACGGTTATGGTGCCGACACACTCCGTACCTACGAAATGTTTATTGGCCCATATGATCAGGACGCCGCCTGGGATCCACGTTCGGTTGGCGGTGTTTATCGCTTCTTAAATCGTTCCTGGAGCCTTGTATTTGACAAGTCATTAAAACCATCCGCCGAAGGTGATACTACAGTCATTCGTCATAAGACTATCAAAAAAGTTACTGAAGACATACACCGCTATAGCTTCAACACTGCCGTTGCGGCACTCATGGAATATGTTAATGAGCTTTATAAACTCGGTGCGAAAAAAGAAGACCAGATTGCTCTCGCTAAACTCTTAAAACCATTCGCACCGCACTTAGCTTCCGAAATGCTTGAAAGATTGGGTAGCGACGACGAATGGCCAGTCTGGGATGAGAAATATCTCGCCTCTGATACCGTAGAAGTAGTCGTTCAAATTAACGGCAAGCTCCGCGCTAAACTCGTTATCGATAAAGCCGACCTTGAAGATGAAGAAAAAGTCATTGCCGCCGTTAAAGCCGACGAAAAAGTCAAGAAGTATACCGAAAACGGCATCAAGAAAACCATCTTCGTTAAAAAAGCTAAACTCTTAAATATTGTAGTTTAATTAATTACTTTATTATATATATTTAGAAATTTATCTATTGTTTTATTGAGATCGTGTTCTGAAGCGATTTCTAGTGATGCCTTACTAAACTTCTTTTGTAATTCCTTGTCAGACAGAATCGTATACATACTCTCTGCAATTTCATCCACATTACCCGGCTCACAAAGATAGCCGTTTTTACCAGTAATACAAACTTCCTTAACCGCGCCAGCATCTACTGCAATCAAAGGAAGCCCCGTTGCAGCTGCTTCAATTAATACAATTCCCTGTGTTTCAATCTCGCTCGCCGTTGCAAAAACGTCACCAACTCGGTAAAGTTCATATAAATCTGGCTGCATCACGCGCCCAAGGACTCTTACAGATTTAATATCCTTCTTATTGATATATTCTTCGATTCTAATTCTATCAACACCGTCACCAACCAAAACAAATTGCGCATCCGGAAGCCTATCATATACTTTAGCAAACGCTTCAACGACCAGGCCAACTTTTTTCTCAGGATCAACACGGCCAACATAAACAACCGTCGGCACGTCCTTTTTAATTTTGTACTTATCGTAAATCTCATCCTTGGCCTTACCAGGCTTAAAGCTCGATAAATCCACTCCGTTCGACACAGCCGCCACCGGCACGCCAAAATCCTTATTACGAGATAATATCAGGTTTTCAATTGCCTGCTGGGTTGGCATCGTTACAAAATCGCTTTTACTCTGGCGATTATAAAAATACGCCGAAAGCATCGCATCAACCGGTTTCTTCACTAATTTTGGCATTTTAAGTGGTTCAGTTAAAACCTCTGGCTGATTATGTTCAGTAGTCACTACCGGTACACCAGTTTTTCTAGCATACGAAACCACCGAAAGCCCGATTGGATCAGAAACTTGCACGTGCACCACATCAGGTTTAAAGCCATCCATAATTTTTCGTATTTCCCTCTTAGGAAACACCGATACTCTAAACCCATGCTTATAAAATAGATGCGGCAATTCTTTTCCTAGAAACTTCTTTTTAGCTGGTACATCATGAATTTGATCTGGATATACTTTAGCTTGTACAGACTTTAAGTGGCAAACTTTAACACCGTCTTCTATCCTTGTATAATTTTTACCAGTCTGACTCGGGCAAACCACAATCACTTCGTTGCCACGGCTAACCAACCCCGCCGCTAAATTGTGCGAGAACACCGCCACCCCATTTACCATTGGATAGTAAACGGCTGTAGCAATTAATACCTTCATTAGAGCTCCTTTGCTTTATCCATTTGCGGATCACGCATCGAGTTAATATCTTCGTAACTTCTTTCTACTTCAACATCTGGAGTGATACCAGTATTATTAATCGAACGTTCCTTTGGTGTATACCACTCAGCAGTCGTAACTTTAAGAGTACCACCATCGGACAGATTAAAGAGGCCTTGCACTACGCCCTTTCCGTAAGTCTTTTCACCAACTACGGTTGCAAGACCATAGTCTTGCAGAGCGCCCGCAACAATTTCGGATGCCGAAGCGGTTGAACCATTCACGAGAACAATGGTTTTCATATTTTTTAAAATAGCTTTTCCGGAAGAAGTTTTAGACGTAGAATCTCCATAATGCTTTGATTTTTGAAGCAAAACTGTTTGATTATCAATCCAAAGACTAAGCAAGTCTTGCGCTGCTGAAACATATCCACCGCCATTATTACGAAGATCAAGGATTACTTTTTTAACACCTTTTTTAGAGAACTCCTGGGCCATCTTTTGAATATTGGTACCAGTGTCATTATCAAATCTCACTGCGTGAATAATCGCCGTCGAACCATCATATTCCATATAGGCCGATACATTATTAATTGTTTCTCTTTTCATCGTAAATGAAAGCTCTTTACCATCACGAACTACCGTCACAGTAACCTCGGTACCAGTTTCACCACGTACCTTCAGAGCGATTTCATCAGAAGAAAGCGACCACACCTCTTCGCCATCAACTTTAAAGATAATATCACCAGCTAAAATCCCGGCTTTCTCGGCAGGATTATCCGGAAGCGTACGAAGTACCCTCACATAACCATCGCGAAGCCCCATCTCAACGCCGATGCCAGAACCTACTTTGCCATGGAGATCATTATAAAAATTCTCGCTCTTTTCGGCGTTCATATAAACCGTATAAACATCTCCGAGTGCATCAACTAAACCTTTTTTAGCGCCCTCAATTATGTCGCCTTTTTTAATATCGCCATTATACGTAGCAGTAAGCTGATTGTAAACCTCATTTAAAGGCGACCAATCTATCGTCGAAGAGTGATTTGATAAACCTAGATATGGCGCAAAATTCGAAAACCAATTATCAAAATTATAGCCAACAAACAAACCGACGACCGCCATCACAGCACCAATAATTATGGCGTTGCCAAGACTAGTCTTTTTTTCTTTCCACTCCACTTTCTTCATTGTTCAATTATAGCACAGCCAGTTTAAAATAACCTAAAGAACATGAATGTAATTATATTTTCTAGCCTCAGACGCAGACAGAGTTTGTGCACCAAAATCGCCTACATGGTAAGAACCAGTTAACTGTCCAGTAGACCACCAGTTGTTGTATTCAGTAATATTAACAGAGCCGTCAGCATTCACGCTTTCTACCCAGAATACGTGGCCAGTGCCAGCGTCGCCAGGATTACCACTCTGGCCAATTGAACCAGCCGAAGGAATTCTATCTACTCTAAATCCAGCATTTCTTGCACTTTGCGCCCAGCTCTTAGCGTTGCCCCACCAAGCAATTGCGGTTCTTCCAGCAGTTGCTTCGTAAGCCTTCCAACCAGCATAACTTGTACATTCACAGACATAGCCACCAATATACTGGCCGCCATACATCGTATAGTACTGGTCCATCTGTGATGGGCAGCTGGCCTGCCATGGATAAGTGTTAGCACCAGAATATACCATACCCTGAGCAAATTGTTCTGGGTGTTCACGCTGATATTTTTCTTCTGCTGCAATTTTTTCCGCAAGAGCTCTCTTAGCTTGCTCTTCATAAGCAGCCGCATCGTTCTCATATTTAATTACAAGTGCCTGTTGCTCTGCGCGTGCACGCTCAAGTTCAGCTTTTGAACTCTTCTGCTGAGCTAGAAGCTCCTCAACTTTCGCCTTGTCTTCTTCAAGTTTGGCTTTTTCTTCCTTAATTTTCTCTGCCGTTAAAGTTATCTGTTGCTTTGCAACTTCGCTTCTGGCCATCTTCTCAGAAAGATCAGAAATTGAGCTAGCGCCAGCTAGAATCGTAATTGGCTCCGCATCACCTTCGAAATGCATATTGATAAGAAGCTCGGCAAGACCATTTTGTTCATTTTCAAGTCTTTCTTCCGTAATAGCAATTTGTTCTTTCAAATCTTCAACCTGGGCTACAGTATCGGCAATCAAACGACGCATTGCCGCAATCTGAGTATTAAGCTCCATCACCTTAAGTTGGAACATGTTAGCAGTATTGCTTGCCGCTGCAGCATTTTTATTTGCCTGCTCTTCTCTTTCTGCTGCCGCACGACATTCCGGGCTCTTACTACAAGCAAGCGAAATCGCTTCCGCCTCTTTCACCATGGCATAATCTACCAAAACAGGCGCAGAACACAATGCTAATATGATTAATCCTAAAAGTATTTTTTTGCTTTTTATTTTAGAGATAGTCCTCATGCTATTTATTGTAGCATAAGCGTCAAGCTTTGTGAAGATACTTTGAGACCGCGAGGTGTGAAGAAACTCTACCAATTACAATTCCAAGTCCCACGAATATTAAGAACATTATTATTAGTTTATTTGATTGCAAAATCGCTAAGATGTCGTCGACATTAATACCGTATCCAGAAAGCTTTGGTGCAATCCAGAGGAATCCGAAATAGCTAGCAGTCGCAGCAATTAGCCCAGCTAGTACACCACAGAGTTCAGCTTCAACTAGGAACGGCCCACGGATGAACCTTTTATCAGCACCTACTAATTTCATCATATAGATTTCTTCACGACGTGAGAAAATTGCCATTCTAATCGTGCTAAAGATAATCAAAATCGAAATCACAAGGAAAACCGTTGCAAGAATAATGCCACCAGTCCTTGCAATTCTAGCCCAAGATGTAATCTTTGCAATCTCTACTTGATTCACATCATAAGTCGGCTGTTTCTCATCATCCAAATACTTTTGGAAAGTTTCATCATTCTCGACAATATATCTAATACTGTCTAAATTATCTACATCGTAAACTTTGACACGCATTGTGGCCTGCATTTTTGAGATCATCAAAGCCTTCATCTCGTCATCAAGAATATTCAGAATCTCTTCGCTATCGGCATTTTCTGCCACAAGTTTTTCATATTCTTCGGCCGAATCGGCTGTCGCTACACTTTTAGTATTACTATCTGCAGAAATCGTTTCAGTCATTTGATCCAATATTTCGCGTGTCGCAGTAGGTTTAAAATAAATCGTCACGTCAATTTTATCGCGCATCATTTGGGCGGTATTAGTAAGAACTGCGCTTACAACCACAGTAGCAAACAAAATAATCAAAGTAATAGACATCACAACCGTAGCCGCTGAAGAAAGCCAAAAGTTACGCGTAAAGCCACTTGCACCATATTTAATAATTCTACCCTCTTCACGAAGTGGATGATGCTTGCGAGTTTTGCGCATCGTCTTTAGACCGCTCTTTGCAGCCTTCTTCAGGTTTTTTGGCTCTTTCGCCTCTTTTACCTTTGGTTCTTTTGCCTTTTTCTCTTTCACCATTATTGAATAATCCTTCTAGGCTTTTGTTTTAATGCGTGTCCCGGAGTTTGGACGACTCTTTTTGGTAACTTCGGCTGCGGCGCTTCATCGAGCTTGTAAATACCGCCATTCTTCTGATCGTCCACAATCTTACCATCTTTCATAGTTACCACACGCTTTTGTAATGTATTAACAATGTTTTCATTGTGCGTAGTAACAAGGATCGTTGTACCAAAATCATTAATCTTCTTTAAGAGTTGAATAATTTCTTCTGTCGTAAGCTTATCAAGGTTAGCGGTAGGCTCATCCGCAATTAAAATCTTTGGTTGCCTTGCCACAGAACGCGCAATCGAAACACGCTGTTGTTGTCCACCAGAAAGTTGTCTCGGAAATTTCTTTGCTTGGTCAGCAAGATCCACAAGTTCGAGTACTTTCGGTACAGTCTTTCGAATCTCTTTACCGCTCATACCAGCAATTTCAAGCGCAAAAGCAACGTTTTCGTAAACCGTGCGCCTCGGCAATAACTTGAAATCTTGGAAAACTACACCAAGACGCCTACGATAACCAGGAATATGGCGCTTTTTTACATAATCAAGGTCAATACCACCGATAATAATCTTTCCAGAATCCGGCACCTCCTCTTTGGTAATCATCTTCATTAGAGTAGATTTGCCGGCGCCTGATTTGCCTACTAAAAACACAAACTCATTCGGCTCAATATGAAGCGATACCGAATCAAGTGCTGGCTTGTGATCACCAGGATATGTTTTAGTGACGCTATCAAGCAAAATCATGACTCGATTTTACCATAATCGTTTTATTTTGGCAATTTTTTAGCGAAACTCTAAATGAAAAGTGATGTTCTTCTCAGTAACACCTTCTGGTTGATATATGCCAACAGGCGTGATTCTGGCTTCAGGGTATTTTTCCCTCACCTCGGCTAGCACTTCGTCATAGTTTTTCTTTGTCGTGATTGTCAAATCTTGCTTGTCTTTGATTTCAAATGAAGAGCTAACCACTTTTGGTTGTCTTAGAACAAGTAATTTATCTAAATCAAATTCAAAACCAGCTAGATAATCGGCCAACTTAAAGTTTCTTTTGATTGCATTTTTGAACTCACCAACTACGCCAAGATATTCATTATTAACCCATACTTCAGCAGAACGCTTTGGTTCGTACGGTAATGTCTCAGCATTCTTGGTCTTAAGTGGTTTAAACGTTGCTTCAATATTTAACGCGGTCAATAGCTTTTCGGCATACATTTTTGCCTTATAGTATGCATCACCAGTGGTCTTACGCTCTGCTAAAACAAACCCGAGGCTAAGACGTTCAACTGGCACTTCTTCATCGTTCATCCCCCATTCTTTGCGATATACTTTATTCATTTCAAACAAAGCAAAGTTATCAAACGGGATTTTTTGATTGAGGTGTGCTTTATCCAGCAAGCTCGGCATCAATGTTTGGCGAACCAATTGTAAATCTGGGCTAATCGAATTGACAATCTTATATGAGTTCTTGGTATCAAGCCCAGCATTTTCCAATAATCTTTCACTTACAAAACTATAGGTAAGAGTTTCGTTTGCACCAAACTCTTTCATGGTTTTACGAATAAATGTTTTTAAGCCGAACATCGCATTTGGTGTAGCGGTACCATGTTTTGGCAAAACTGGAGCGATATTATCATAGCCAAGTAATCTACCAACTTCTTCGATAATATCTTCTTTGATATGAATATCCGTGCGCCATGCTGGTGCCACGACTTTAAGATTTGTTTCGCCAGACACATCAAAACCAACATTAGTTAAAGTTGTTTTGATTAAATCATTCGAATAATCAGTACCAAGGAGTCCGTTTATTTCAGCCGTTGAAATCTCGACTATGTTCTCACCTTCTGGTTTTGGATATGCATCAGAAACTACTGCAACCCTAAAGCCAGCTCTAAGCATCTCGGCACAAGCACTTGCAACATTTAAAGTCTGATAAGCCGGCTGGCCTTTAGTAAATCTCGTAATAGCTTCCGAAAAGATGCCATGGGCCATCTGAGTTTTACGTAAGTTATACAAACTAAATGTAGCTGACTCGATAATGATATTACGAGTGTTTTCATCAATCATTGTTGAAGCGCCGCCCATTGCGCCAGCAAGTGCCACCGGCACATCGTTGCTGGTAATAACAATGTCATTGCTATTTAATACAATGTCTTTACCATCAAGAAGGGTTATTTTTTCGCCATCTTTAGCTAGACGAACAATAATCTTTGGTTCTTTGCTACCGCCAACAGCCACAAACTTATCATAATCAAAGGCATGAAGTGGTTGGCCAGTAAGAAGCATCAAATAATTTGTCGCATCCACAATTGGATCTACCGGACGCATTCCGGCCTTAGCAAGAATCGTATCCTGAAGAGTGAGATATTTTTTCTTTATCTCACCGTGTTTTTCAAGCACTACGGCTGTATAACGTCCACAAATACTTGGGTCAGCAATTTCGATTTTAATTTGCCCACTGACTTCTAAATCAGAAGCTAAATTCACTTCGTCAAACTTCTGCCCAAGAATACCTGCGACTTCGCGTGCAAAACCAATTAAACCAAAAGTATCCGGGCGATGTGTAAGTGATTTATTTTCAATTTCAAGAATTTTATCGTTAAGTTCGAAAATATCGGCAAAATTGTCACCTGGCTTTGCTGTGTCTGGGTCAATTTCCGCAATCCCGTCATGCATATCGCCGAGGTCTAGTTCGTCTGGTGCAGCAAGCATGCCATGTGAATCATATTTACCGAGCATTTTTCGTGTACCAATCACAAAAGGTGCATCTTCATGTATACTAGCTGGCACTGTAGCACCCGGCGCAATCCAAGCTGCAAGCATTCCTTCGCGCACATTAGGCGCGCCACAAAGAACTTGCGTAAGCTCGGCCGAACCATCATCCACCATGCAAAGTGTTAGATGGGTGTCTGGAATTTTTTCGGCAGTCTCAACGCGCACGATTTTAATTCCATCATACTTATGAGATTCATCAATCACGCCTTCAACTTCAACGAGCCTCGCACCGATTAAGCGAATTAACTCCTCATCAGAAACCGGAATCTTCACATATTTTTTGAGCCAATTTAATGAAATCAACATTTTAAAACTCCTTCAAGAAATTAAGGTTGCCTGATTCAAAATTACGTACATCTTTAAGGCCATAACGGAGCATCACTAAGCGGTCAATGCCACCGCCCCACGCAAAACCGTGATATTTAGTCGGGTCGATACCAGCCATCTTTAAAACATTCGGGTGAATCATGCCGCATCCAAGCATTTCAAGGAAGTCACCTTTTTTACCACCAAGTGATTTTGGTTTTTCAATCATAAATTCAAGCGATGGTTCAGTAAATGGGAAATAACCCGGCTGAGTTCTAATATTAAGTTTCTGCTCATAATATTTTTCAAAGAATTCGCGGAGAATTCCAAGCATATTGCCAAGCGTACAATCCTTCGAAACATACACGCCTTCACACTGGTAAAATGTGTGTTCGTGAGTCGCATCAACATCTTCGTTGCGATAAACGCGGCCAGGCACCACCACAGCAATTTCCTTACCTTCGTCTAAATTGTGTTTGTACATTTTTAAAACACGATGTTGCATTGTAGAAGTATGAGCTGGCGGAATTAATCCTTCTTCAGTACGGAATGTATCATAGCCATCGCGAGCTGGATGTTCTTTCGCAAAGTTCAAGCTATCAAACATATGAAATTCATCATCAAGTTGACGGGATTCAACAACATCAAATCCCATGAGTTGGTATATTTCCATCACGCGATCAAGCTCAGTCATAAGTGGATGTTCTGAACCGTCAAAGACAGAATATAAAGTAGGTAAAGGTTCGTTTGGCGAGCAAGGTGCAGTAATATCAAGCGGTTTTACCTCCGCATCAAACATCGCATCCTCAGCTTCTTTAATTCTACCTAGTATTGCGTTTTTCTTTTCATTTAATTCGCGCCCAAACTCACCGCGCTTTTCTGCTGGGACGTCTTTAATCTTCGCGTATTCCGCGTTCAAATCTTTAAGCTCGCGCTTTAATTTCTCCAACTCTTCC
The DNA here is from genome assembly GCA_964499905.1 of uncultured Candidatus Saccharibacteria bacterium. Lineage (GTDB taxonomy): Bacteria > Patescibacteriota > Saccharimonadia > Saccharimonadales > Saccharimonadaceae > Nanosyncoccus. Next base: position 15,968 of record CAZCPT010000008.1, read on the forward strand.
ATGTAGTATATTATACTACAAAAACACGATTTCTTACATCGGCAAATGAAATCTGGTTAAGGAGTGTTACAGCTGGATTTACAGCGATAGTATTGTCGTTATCAAAGAGTAGCGGCTCATCTGGCTCGTCAACCAACGGTTTAGTAAATTGGTAGCGAGTATTTGGATCATAGTTTGCAATGTAATTTGAATAATCCATAATATCAAGAAGTGCTATGACATTTTCTTTTGTTAAACCAGAGTATCTTGCTAGAATGCCTTCATAAGAATTGTCGACTGGGTTTTCTTTTTCGTATTCTTCCAGAAATGCCGTAACTGCCGATTTTTCAACAAGACCCATACTTTCTGCAAGTTGCTGGTCCTCGATAAATCTCTGATAATTCTTCGCATCTTCCCAGTCCGGAGTCACTGGAGAAGTAGTTGTATTGCCAGCCACACAAGTCTGTCCACTCACATACCCAGCATTAAGAAGAGCTTCGCTATTTTGTAGGACATCAATCATGTCGCCAATTACCGGAATCGAGCCAATTGCACCGTTAACGGCAGCATCACCAAGTGCACTACCAGTCTCAGCATTTCCAATTTGAGTAACACCAGATATAATATTTTGGTCAGCAAAACCAAACGCAGAAGTGCGATTGTCACAATAAAGAATATATTTCGCCAAATCGGAGTTTTTGTTGATAACTGGGACCTCAACGTCACCGTCTTTTCTCGTCTCTTCCAAAAAGTTATTCTTTTTGTCTCGATTAGTTAATAGTGGGTTAAATGCATCAACTTTATTAATTATTTCACCCGGGTCATTTTGTATAGTAGAAACATCTGTAATTGAATAAGGGTTACAGAAAGAATCGCCAACAGCGCCAATCTGATATAAGTATGGGCAAGTATCCTTATATTCTTCCCAGTTTGGGAGCAAAGAGTTAACATCCAAAGCGCGTGCAGTTGGGCTAAGCGCTATTATAGAATTGGATACTACCGTGCTAGTAGATGTCACGGCACTCATTACCGAATTAACCGATAAGAACGACATCATTTGCGTCATCAACGTGCCCATAAATGTATATTTCGACGTCATATCAAACGGGCTCCGGTTCATCCGTTCATACCGTGCGTTTTCCGCTATCACTTCTTGTTGCGCCAAAGCAAATTCTGTATATTTTTCGGTATTTGCTAGCGATCCACCATTTGCACGATGCGTATTCCCTAGATACATATTCGCGCCAGAAACTAACGCATTGCCGAGATCTTCACCGCCTATATCTGCAATAATATCCCTTGTTAGTATTTTAGTGACAATTGGAGAGAGAATAGAAATTGCAGCACTGATGGCCGTAGCAATTGCGGCACCAACTAATAAACTAGAAAGAAAATCGCCAAACATCGGAGCACAACCAGCAACAGCAGACGCACCAAATGTAAACAATGAGCCTAAAATACCAAGCACACAGCCACCAATTTCCAGAATACTTTGAATTGAACTGATAGCATTAGTTGCAATCTTTGCTATTGCACAAGATTCAAAAGCAGCCATACTGGCACCAAAATGCCCAACGGCACTATCAATACCGCCAAATACTCTCGTAATATTCCCGGCAAAATTAAAGCTTTGCACACTCCTATCAGAAGCATCGGTCTTTCTTCTCTCATATAATGCTGCCATCCCTTCAGCCTGCATCGCCGTAGTTTCCTTATCTCCATGATCACCTTCCAGGCTCTCACCATATACGACATGCTCATTCTTTTTGGTTTCATTTAGCGTAGATGTTAATTCATGCATAGGTGCCTCTTCGGCCAGCCCAGCTTTCGTCTTATCAATTGTTTCCAAAAACGAAGTTACAAGTGTCATAATCTTTATTGCCTCAGTTGCTGACACTAAGAGTGAAACACCGCCAATGAAATTCAAAACCAAACATGCTGCATTAGCAACCTTTGATACAGTACCAAGACTAAAACCACCACCGCTATATGAATCAGCAATTGACTCCAACTTTGCCTTAACATCTGCTTCGCTATCAATATTAGTTCTATCGAATGTGCCGGAACCATACCTTGAAGAAGAAGTATCACCAACTTCCTCTCCTTGGTACTGAGTGGTAGTATGTGGTTTGCCATCGTCACCGGTTGTAGTCACGTCTTCATATTCACTGTCAGTTTTTCTAACATCAACGCCACCTTCTTTTACGGAATCCGTTCCTTTCGACATCATATCTAAAGCCACAGTTCTTGTGTTACCATCATTAGCCGTGTTGACTTTTTCAATGTAATTCTTAAATAAGTTTCTTGTAACTTTATTCTTGCTTAAAAACTTCACCGTTACAGTGCTGAACCAGTTAGAAATCGCCCCGCGCCAAGTCATCGAACCCTGATTGTAGCCATGGAAAAAATCAGCATTACTTTCGTACATCTTTTTAAAACTAACTGCCCCGTCACCCAGCTGCCTAGCTGTTGCTTCGTCAGCTGTAACGATTTTTGGCGTATCGGTCCCATCATCAAATCTTAAAACCGTGTGGCCATTTATAGTATCAACCTCGATGCCCTGTTTGGCCAACTTAGCCTGTTGTCTAGCGGAAATCTTAAAAGTATCACCACGAAAAAGTGTACCCTTAATAGGATTTTGGTATTTTCCAGAGCCCATTTGCATTTTGAAAAAGGCATCTGATCGTTTATTGGCAGTAATCTGCATCGAATTAAAAACTTCACGGAATTGTTCAACTAACGAAAACGGCTGAAGCAACTGTGCACCGGTCATTAAACCACCGCAACCAAGAATCAAAGCAATAATAAAACCAATTGGGCCTTTCCCTTTAAGCTTAGATCTCTTACCGGTTAGCTTTCCTTTGGCTGGTAAAGCTGTTAAATCACGGCCCGAGCCAGAATAAAATCCATTTGCAGCTCTTTCGTTCGAACGGGCACCACCAAGATTGTCTTCAGTACTTTTTGGAGTATCAGAACTAGCGCCTGACTCAGCAGAACGCAAATTCCTCGCTGCATCATTTCGGGCAGGCTCAATCTTAGGAATATCCTTACGTGGCTTAGACCTTTCGTCCATACATATATATTATATACTACTTATGCTAAAATGAGTACTATTTTTTAGCAAAAGAGACACCAAAAATAATTAAACCAAGTAAAATTGCCATTATTAAAAAGATAAAAATCCAGCCGTATTTTCCAGTCTTTTTTAAGTCTCTAGTATAGTCAGAATCTTCTACAAAATCAGGATCCTTTTTATCATCAGTCACTTTAGAGGTTTTATTCATTTTCTCGCGAAGATCTGCATTAATCCTTCTTGTTAGTTCATCGCGTTCCTGATTGTCTTTTGTAACCATTATGCCCATATTGTTTCCTAAGTTTAATCTTTTTCATTATACCACACCGAAAATATGATATAATGTAGCTAATATCATTTAAGGAGGATATAATGGCAACGAAAAAGCCTAAGGCATCGTCAAAGACGGCTAAAGCCAAGACGACTAAGCCTAAAACTGCCGCGAAGACTGTCGTGAAATCAGTATCCGAGGCTCCTAAAACTAACACGGTGGAGAAAAGAGAAGTGATTACTTCAGCAAAGGGTAAATCCTGCTTTAGTGGTTTCTTCGCAAGAAAATACGAAGAGAAAGAAAGCATTCTCACTGTATTTAAGAATCACAAATTCTACGGTGCATTGCTCGGTGAAGTTATTGGTTCAATGTTTATCACATTGTTCCTCTTCTCACTCGCCCTTATGGGTACAGCAAGCATCGCAAATTATTCATTCTTAATTCTTGCAGTGTTTATCGCAATCTACTCATTCTCAGGCGCCTGCCTCAACCCAATCATTACGGTTGGTATGATGGTAACTCGCCGCATTTCAGTCATCCGTGGCTTCATGTACTTAATCGCTGAAGTTCTCGGTGCGTGGCTCGGTTGGTTAATCTTCAACTCGTTCCACTTGGCTGGTGGCGAAACTGCCTATGATATTCCAAAAATGACCGCAATCGGCGAAGGCCAATTCTGGGTATTTGCAATGGTTGAGCTCCTTGGTGCAATCATTCTTGCCTTCTTCTTCGCACGTGCACTTAAATACAAGCGCAGCGTATTCACCTTCGCAGCTACCGTTGCAGGTGGTATGGTGCTTGCAATGCTCGTAGGTTTCGTTGTTTCTGCAGCGTTCCACAACGTTCAAAACAACTTCCTTTATAACCCTGCAGCTGCTTTAATGTTCCAAATCTTCCCAAGCTCTGGCGAAAACTTTGGTGACATTTTTGGCGGTATTTGCCAAGCACTTTCAGTCTATGCATTGCTACCAATGATTGGCGGTATCGTAGGCTTCTACGTATCAGACTTCATCGGCAAATTGTCTGGCGAAGAATAAAATATTTCACAAAAAATAGCCTGGAACTCCAGGCTATTTTTTTATTTAGTCTTTTGGAAATAGCGGAGTAGTAGGTGGTACAATTTCTCCACTAAATACGTCTTCAATCTTCTTTGCTGTACCAGGAATAAATGGACGAAGCATATGAGAAACCGATACTAAATCAGTGATTAATTCTTGCATGCATTTTTCTAGTTTTTCAGTTTCGCCAGCCTTTGCAAGCGCCCAAGGTTTTTCATCATCAATTCTACGATTAATGCCTTGCACCTTTTCCCAAACGAAATCAAAGGCCTTTGCAAATTCAAAATTATCCATCAAGGCTCTGTATTCCTTTGGCAGATTTACTTCTTGCTTCTTAGCTTTTACATCATTCTTGCTAGCTAGTGTCGCAAGGCGTTGCACTAGATTGCCTAGATCATTAGCGAGTTCATTATTATATGCATCTTCGAATTTTTCCCAAGTAAAATCGGAATCCGCAAAAGTATCAATGTGGCGAAGGAAGAAATATCTCATCGCATCAAGGCCGTGTCTATCCAGTACCTCTAGTGGATCAACAACATTGCCAATAGATTTAGACATCTTTTGCCCATCCGCAAGCACCATGCCATGCGAAACAAGTGTCTTTGGTACCGGAAGTCCTAAACCAAGTAACATTGCTGGCCAAATGATTGCATGAAATCTCAAAATATCCTTACCCACAAACTCGGCCGTGGCTGGCCACCAATCCGAAATGTCTTTTTCTGGATAACCAAGCACGGTAATATAATTTGCAAGTGCATCAATCCATACATACATCACCTGCGTATCATCATCTGGCACTGGTACGCCCCAAGTAAGCTGAGACTTCGGACGAGAAATCGAAACATCTGGAGAATCTTCAAGCAACTTCAAGATTTCACGTTTTCTAAACTCTGGCAAAATCAGAAGCTCGTCACTTTCAATTTTTTCACGAATCTCATCCTTAAAATCAGATATTCTTAAATAATAATTCTCTTCTTCAAGACGTTCATATGGTTTTTGGTGATCTGGACAAATACCATCATTCTCTTCGCATTCTTTATTTGTAACATATCTTTCACAGCCAGTACAGTACCAACCTTCATATTTTGAAGAATAAATATGGCCTTCTAGTTTTTTCCAAATCTCTTGGCATAGTTTTTCATGGTTTTCGTCAGTTGTACGAATGAAATCTGTGTACTCTACACCCAGTTTATGGATGAATTCTTGAAATTTTTTAGCATTCTCTGCTACGTATTTCTCAACCGGAACACCCATATCCTTGGCCTTCAAAAAGATTTTGTTACCATGCTCGTCAGTACCAGCCTGAAAACGCACATTATTACCAATCAATTTTTGATATCTTGCACAAGTATCCGCAAGACAATAATCCATTGCGTGGCCAATATGAGGCACACCGTTTACATATGGAATAGCAGTAGTTATATAAACATTAGACATAGCAATATTTTACAATGCTATGTCTAATAATTCAAGCTTAACTGTAACGCTTAGAGCTGGGTAATAAGAACCACTACTAGGCCAATGACAATGATAGCAGCTATAGCAATCAATGCAATCAGGGTGTTCTTATTATTCTTTTTCTTTGGAGCAGCCGGAGCAGAAGTATTTGCTGGAGCATCACTAAGTGCTGGATCCGTAAATGAGACACTTGGTGTACGACCAGGTTCTGGTGCAGGTGCTTCAGGAGCAGTACCGTCCGATGGGACAGAAATTGCGCTACCGATCGAACCAGGAACAGGCTCTGCAGCTTTAAATGGAGCTTTAAGCTCTTCTTCAACTGGATCTGGAGCTTTCGGAGGAGCTGGCATCGTAATTGGATCAGTTGCACCAACTAAACCACCGTTACCGGCAAGGCCAGGAGCAGGAGCAGCAAAAGCTTCAGAAGCAGACATTTGATTAAACACCGGGGCTGCAGGAGCAGCTGGCGCAGCTGGAGCTGGTGGCACTGGAGCAGGGGCAGGTGGAACTGCCGGAGCAGCGGCTGGCGCAGCTGGAGCTGGTGGCACTGGAGCAGGGGCAGGCGGCACAGGTGCCGGTGCTGCAGGAGCGGCTGGCGCAGCTGGAGCTGGAGCAGGCGGCACAGGTGCCGGTGCTGGATTCGGTGTTGGTGTAGGGTTAGTTGTTGGATCCATCTTTATTCCTTACTATTATTAATTCACAATACTTTATTTTAGTTTACCACTAATGCTTATTTTTGTTAATACCTCGGCGCGATTTCATGGATATATACTGATGTGAGGTTCTTATGCTCATTATCCGGGTCAGCCTTAGCTCTACCCCAGAGCAATACCGATGCGTCATAGTTCACAGTCTCTGCCTGAATCTTTGAATTCACGCCAGTTGCTGCACCGTAAGTACGATTTAGATATAGGTTATTAGTTACAATTGCACCATTCACCATCAATTGGTAAGAATTTTCACGGTTATTTATATTACTCGAAACACAGGTATTAAGATCTTTCTCCGCAATAATGATTGCATCGATATTAGTTACGGTACAACCAATAGTTACATTATTACCATAAATAATCAACTTTGGTATTTGATCAAGTGAAGTAAAGGTTGCAGCTTGATAATTAATATTACCACTAATCGTAACATCACCTGTCGCTTTAATGATATGGGTTTTACCAGTGCTCACTGAATTTGTACCAATCGTCGCATTGCCATTGATGTTATATCGTACTATATTTTTCGTCGAGTTATTGAGAGTGATAGTTGTATTACCAGAATATTCAAACGTTGTACTATCTTCGTTCGGCAAAGGTGCAACGAGCGAAATTCTATTCGTTAATGAGGCTGCTATGCCGGAATTGCCAGTAGCCTGATTCGGACAAATACCGGCAACCATCGAAGTAGAATAGTTTGCGATGCTTAGTGGGACTCTATATTTACAATAGTCAGGGCTCGGTTCATGGCTACCACCGCCAGCAATATTGCTAGAAAGCCCAGTCGCAGCACCGGAAGCAAGAGCAACTACCTGGCCCTTGGCTGCTACACTCTGCTCAACCCATGAGCTAAACACCATCACGCCAGTATATGATGCTAGGCCTCTAAGTGATGTTTTGATCGCAGCTGAAGTTTTAACTGAGCCACCCGCATACAAGCTACCACCCCAAACCTGGAAACTTGGTCTCTTTGCAATCAAGAAGCATTTCGAACCGGAAATACGCCATTTTTTATTGCCCTCTTTTTCGCTCCAGTTCGTATATGCACCACTGTTTGATGGATATGTTGCTACCGCTACGCAGATATAGGTGCCAGCTTCAAGATCTGGAGTATTAAGTTTCAAAATCCTTTCATTAATTACACCATCAACATTACCGGTCAAATTTAGAGGGCTAGTTTCTTCGTTGTCATAGTAACAAGTAGTGGTGTTCTTTGATAAACCAAAGTAATTACACACATCGTTAGTCTTACCGCTTCCCCAACCATCCGAAGCTGGTTTTTCACCATGAATCGGCTGGTAAATAACTACTTTACCGACGAAATCCGGCACAATTGTAGCGTACGGCTTATCTGAATCAGAGTTACCTTGAGTTTCCGGGTTCTTTCTCGGCTCGACGGCAATCTCATATTTTATTTCTTTTTCTTCACCAGCATAAATCGGTTTATCATTATCTGTCTTCACCTCTGTCTTTGTGTCAAAATTATATGGTACATATGCATGCGCAATTTCCGTCTTACTACTAGTATTAATTGTGGCCAAATTGTTCTTATTTGTACCATTCGACGTAAACGTCACCTGGCTCGGCGTCATTGCGGCATCATTATTCTTTCTAAGATTCGTGGTTGCCGATTCAGCCAAATCCTTACCAACATCACTAATCTTAACACCATATGTATTTTTCTCGCTGCGCTTCGAGGTATCACCTACGTCATATGTGTGAATCTTTGAATACGACGCCATCCCTTCGCTACCATGCACAGTCATAGCATTACGCCAAACACTATAGGAGCCACGGTTGTCATCATAAAGACCTTTCAAATTCTTTGATGTATTAACACCACTACTCGGAATAATCGAACCAGAATCGATTCGCATCTTTTGTACAACTACATTATAAGAATATTGCAAAATTGGGTTATATGTAGCACGGTAAGTTACATTTTGACCAGGTTTTGCATAAACGACACTTTGGTACCCTTTGTATTTATCTGGACCATCAGCGTTTTTTACTCTCATATCAATGAATGCATCACTCAAATCATCCTCGCCCATAACCGTCGGTTCAGTTGGATCATCAGGCTGAGCCTTACCAAGTGCCGATGCGCAAAGTTTGAGGACGGTATCACTCGGGACTGTCACGGTATTATTATTCGCCTTAAAGGTTAAGGTCTCACAAACTACCTGGCCCGGAACTAGTATTAGATCATTATCATCGTAAATTCGATGCGGATTAGTTGAAAAACTTTCGGTTCCGCTTGCTAAATTTCTATTAGAAACTTTAATCGTATAATTTGACGTACGCGTAATGGTATAATCTGTAGAGCCAATGCCAGCAGTGCGTTTCAAATTGTGGTTAAATGACACCTTACAGCCGGTAACGGGAGAACAATCCGTGATATTTTTTGTCACAGTTGTGCTCGTCGCGGTCCAGTTAATCGTTTCATCGCCAGACTTCGTCGATACACCAACTTTACCTTGGAAAGTAGACACCTTTGCCGAGGCACAGGCCTTTACTGTTACATTGCTTCCGCCATCCGGCGAAAATACAATATAATAACAAACTGATTCACCAGGATATAGTTTTTCTACATACGGATCTTGGTAAGCAGAATTTCGGTAAACTTGCAATGTCTCACCAGAAGTACTTGGTGCAAACGGTGCGGCTTTGTAAGTAGTTTGCGTAACTCCGCTACCACCATTTTTTGAACGATAAACCGTGAAATTAATATTCCCAGCACCTTTTTCTGTCTTTACACCAAGATCAAATGCCACATTGCAACCAGCATTAACACAATCTACCTCTAAATTCTGTGTATTGCTCGTTTTGATGTAACCCGTAGATTTGCCATTACCACTCATAGTGGTTCCCTCATACACTCTGGCTCTTGCCGAAAAAACTTGCTGTTCGTAAACTGCATAAATCGTTCTATCAGACCACATCGTTTGGCCATAAGTTGAGTCAGTCCACATATAATTAGTGTCATACCGGCCAGATTTAAACCCATAGAAAGTATAGCCTGTTTTATTTCTTTTTGTAACACTGCCATAGGAACCTTCTTCGACTTGACCGCTAGAAACATCATTAATAACACTGATGTAATTGCCTTGCCGATCAACTGCTTTAGCCTTTAGCTCATAATAAGTAACTTGTGGGACAACCTCTTCAACTGTTTTCGGGCCGCAGAACCAAGAAAGTCTACTTCCATAGCTCCAACCTTCACTAAACGTATATGGGTCCTGATCACGTAATGCCAGATAAATATCCCTCACCTCTGACCAAGTACCATCCCTACCATAAGTATTCTGGTTTAAATAACCACTATATCCATAGGCATATTTCATAAGACCACCAAAATATGCAGAAACATAATCGCCTGAACCAATTGGCACTAAACCACGTTGCGAATACTTCGGATAACTATAACCACAATAAGAGTTGCTACCAGGATTTTGAGCGACCCAAGCATAACGCCAATAGCCGCCATAATCACCACATCCCGTGATATAACCGCCCGATGCTACACCATCAGGCATACAAGTGCTATCATTCACTGTGCCACTAACATAAACACTATTTGACGTTGTTGGATACCAACGCCAAACCGCACCGAAACAATACGCAAGCACCAAGCCGGAACAACCCGGGACACCACCATGAGCATCGCCATAACCTTCGCCTGCCTGAACGGAACCAACCATCAACGTACCTGTCATGAAGATAGACACTAATCCACCTAAAAGAATCCTCGATATTCGTCTTGCACTATTCTTGGTTTTCATCGATGAGCCCTCCATCTCCATAAAGTTCTACGTATAGTTCTTTTGCTTGGTTACGATATTTAATTGCGTTCTCTTCTTCGCCAAGCGCTTCATAAACAATTGCACGCGCAGTATAATAATTATATGCTTGTCTAGAATCTAAATTCTTCTCATTAATTTGATTTAATTCATTATCCGCAAGTTCATAGTAGTCAAAGTGGTTGAATTCAAGCGCTCTTGCAATTCTAAAATCATATTTCCAATTCGAGCCAACCTCATCGCACTCTTTAACCAGTGTTTCAAGTGCGTCCAGTTCTTCGCCTTCTGTGAGTTTAAAGGTTTCAAGAATTGCGTTATCAATATCAGCAACAGTCTCATATGCACACTTTTTTGCCGGTTGCTCATGTCTTAAAAATAACATCACAATCGCAATCACTAGCGCGACAACTGCGACAACTAAAAAGCAAAGAACTATCTTCAAAAGAAGATTCATTTTTTTTCTCGGTGCCGCTTCCAGCACAAGACCACTTTCTCCCACATCCATATATATTATATTAGCATAAGTTTTTTAAAATTTTAATATAATTTTTAGGTTTTTATTTATCGGCCGCCGCCTCCGCCGCCGCCTCCGCCGCCGCCAGAGAACCCGCCGCCTCCGCCGCCGGAAGACCCAGAGGAAAATCCACCACTGCCAGATATTGAACTGCTACTATAGCTTGATGAACTATTTGTATAATGCACTGCCGAACTAAGAACTGAGTGCATCGCATACGAATCTAAACCAGATCCAAGCCATTCCGGCTCTTCTATTTCAGTAGTCTTACAATACTCTTCCATTTCGGCCATCCAGCTTTTTTCTAAACCAAACACAGCGGCATATGGTAATAGCTTTTCATATAAATTCACAATTCCCTTTGGAGAAATATCTACACCAGCCACACTTTGGAGCATCTTCATTCTATCCGCTTCTGCCATTTTAATATATAGTTTAAGCCCATCCATAAATCTAGAAGCCTCTAAGCCCTTTTTAGTGCGCGCCAAATACCTATTTGTATTTTTCTTTAAGAAAGAATTAATAATAATTGTAACAACAATCGTGCCAATAATAACTGGCGCAAAAATGTCTTTGCCAATCACATCACCAATCAAACCAATATCGGAAGACGAATCAAGAAAATCCATGAACAAAACAGCAACAACTAAAATAATATACCAAAACGCAAATACAAAACCAATTAGATTAACTAATACTCCTCCACTATTACTTGCATACTCAGTGTATTTAGGTTCGGCAAGACCATTTGATTTTAGCCGATTAATAATCTGTTTTGTATAATTTCTACCAATTCTTGCTAGTTTTGCCGTCGCCGTATGCTTTTTAATTTCAATCACATCGCCATCATTATAATCATCACCACCGTTCAATATTCTTAATATGCTATTACCTTCTTCATTAATCCCCTCCTTATTTTCTACAAGTAAACTCCATTTTTTCTTGGCATTCTCGTCCTTAATTAAACGCACTTGTTTTTTTACAATCATATTTAAAAGTACTGCAACTTTGGAATCCTTTTTGTCACCAATATAAATCTCCGCCAGTTCACCAACGGTGAATTTATTATGTGGCTGGAATTCCGGCTTCACAAAGAACCCTTTATAAAACTTGCGTTTCTCACTAGCCTTTAAATATTTCTTAAATGGGAAGAATAGAATTAATAAACAAAAGGCTCCAACACCAACCATAATATTAACTAGTGTATAGTTTTTGTCAGCTGGCGGTACCACAAATGACGCTGGCTTAAATTGGATATCAAACGTTAAATTCTCATAACTATTTATATCAGTTGTAGAAAATTGTAAACCATCCTCTAATTCAGTAATAGCGCAGCGCTCCTGATTGCTTTCGCCATATTTACCTACATAGCACCACTTAGATCCATCAAACTTCTCAGCAATTTCGCTCGCAAAATGCACTCTTGCCGTCACTCGGTCAAATTTTTGATACCAACCATTTCCATTTGTATCCCAATATAATTCCTGATGAGTGTTCCAGTCGGTAATCACTTTTTCAAATTCATATTTCAAAGTATAAACTTGTGTCCCTCTAACGTATGTTTCGTCACCAGTACACACTTCGTAAAAATTATTATAGTTTTCTATACTATAAATCGGCTCGCTAAAACCATTTCTTAAAAGCGTAATATTTGATTTATTTAAATCCTTTAGCGTGACATTCTTTTTCCCAAGATTAGTAGTTGGAATCTGCCGACAAATCCCTTTATTCTGATCATAGTTCGGAAACTCAGTAGTGAAATTCTCTATTACTTTAAGTTTTGAGACACCATCTTCGTTTTGGTATAAATAGTAGTCAGCCGTAAAATCACTAAAATAAAAATTGTCAGTCGAATCGGCAAAAACCTCGCTCGGAAAAAGCAAAACAGCTAAAACAAACAAACTAATACTTAATTTGAGAAATCGCATCTTTAAGCACATTAATTGATTTTTGTAACTCGATGCCCTCTTTTTCAGAAATCTTTACGTCAAGACGCCTGACAATACCTTCACGACCAACCACGGTCGGCCAACCGAAACACGTATCCGAAAATTCATCATAAGACGAAACCGGAAGTACACGCATTTCATCGTTTAATATACAGTTCAAAATTTGTACCACGCAGGTTGCAATACCATAATGTGTTGCACCTTTTTTATCAATAATAGCGTATGCTTCGTTGCGAACATAATCAGAAACATCTTTAAGGACGTCTTTTGGAAGCAGCGATGTAATCTTTTGACCACCTAAATCCGCCATTGAATAGAGAGTAAGTTCGGAATCACCATGTTCGCCGACTTGATAGGCATGAATTGATTTTGGATTTACATTCAAGAAACTCGCTAATCTAAAACGAAGTCTAGCCGAATCAAGCACAGTACCAGAGCCAATCACTTTTTCTGCTGGAAGGCCAGAAAACTTCCATGTGTAATAAGTAAGGACATCCATTGGGTTAGTCACGACGAGAAAAATACCATTAAAGCCACTTTCCATGATTTGTTCAACCATACCTTTAAGAATGTTTACATTCTTTTTCAGTAGCTCCATTCGGGTTTCACCAGGTTTTTGGGCAGCACCTGCAGTGATAACAACAATGTCACAATCCTTAGCATCTTTATAAGTGCCATTTTTAATCTTTACATAGCTAGGCGCTACGGCAAGAGCGTCAGTAAGGTCCATCGCTTCACCTTCGGCGTCCTTTGCAATAATATCGGTTAATACAATTTCATTTACGGCAGTACGTTGGTTTAAAAGCGCGAATGCGATGCTCGCACCAACATTACCCGTGCCCACAATCATGACTTTATTATTATCCATGCTAGTATTATAGCACAAGCTTAATAATCTGTGTCAAAAAGTGATTCAAAATAAAGTTTTAATTCTTCTCCAATAAATTCGTCTCGTTCGTAATTCTTGGCTAGTTCTTCCATAAATTTCGGCGCTAGTCTTTCCAACCTCGCATGGCGGAACTCTTCCCATTTCATAGTTTCGGATTCAGATAATGATTCCGGGAAGTTGCGACCTTTATAATGTAATAATAATTCCGGTAAACGCTCATCAATGAATTCTGGATGAAAATCTGCAAGATTCTCGGCGCTAGCATTTCTTACTGCTTCCATCTTAATTCGATCACGGTCATTAAGAAAACCGTCATACAAAGCGCCTTCTGGTTCAATTGCTGGCGGAAATTCTGGACGCGACTCGAATCTAGCTCGCATTTGCTCGGCAAAATCTGGACTTTTAAGCAAAGTTTCTAAGTTATAATCAATTTGCTTTTTCGTAAGGCCAATTTTTTCCCAACCATCGTTTTTATCTAGAACTCCAAGTGGCGCAATCGCTGGACACCTATTAAAGCAAAGCTCTTTCACCTGAGGATAATAACCTTTATTCTTTATCCCATCAGCGTTTTCGTCTTTTTTAGCTTCCTCGGCTTTTAGATCATCTAAATTATAACGTAAATCAAATACCAGAATGTTACCGTTTCTTGAACTGGTTAAAGGAAAGGCGACCGTCGTTTTATTATATTCCGATTCATATCTCCCACTCGCATAAACAAACGGACGTTTATTTTCGAGATTCACATATTTTTTTACTTCATTTTTATCACGTAACTTAAATAAAAAGTTAAACATATCTGGCTGTTTTTCTTTAATCAGTTTCGCTACCGCCATCGTTGCGTACACATCAGAAAGTGCGTCATGCGCATGCGCGTGTTCAAGCCCATTCATTTTAGTAATAAGTTCAAGGCGGTTAGTCGGTTTACCATCTTCTGTAAATGGCCAATTGATTCCTTCAGGGCGAAGAGCGCGCACTAGTCTCACTACATCAAGCATATCCCAGCGCGATCTACCATCTTTCCATTCCCACTCATAAGCGTCGTGAAAATTTCGCCAAAATGTTGCACGCATGAATTCATCATCAAAACGCACTGTATTGTAGCCGACCGCAATAGTGCCCGGAGTAAATATTTCTTCCGTCACAATCTTGCAAAATTCAGCTTCGTTAATCCCCTCTTCTAACGTTTTTTGCGGAGTGATTTTTGTCACCATAATAGCCGAAGGGCTAGGTAAAGCATCGCTTGAAAGTTTCACTAAGATATTTACTGGCTCACCAATTGGATTTAAATCCATATCAGTGCGCTGTCCAGCAAACTGCATAATACGATCCTCACGCGGATTCAGACCGCTCGTTTCGAGGTCGTAAAAGAAAAACGTTTTATCCATATATATATTATATACTACTGGTTGATAGTATCATAATCGATACCATACTGAGCATACGTATATCTCATGTAATCAGTATCAAGTCTATCAGCAATCTTCTTAAGCTCACCATTGGTTCTTTTTGTCATAATTAAGAACTTTAGTGGCTTGTTGTAACCACCGCAAATTTCCATTTGGTCTTTATATGCAAGTGAACCAGGCACCGTAATTTCACGAATGCCATTCAATCTCATGCCAACGATACCGGTAGTCCAACCCTCAATCATACCAAGTGAAGCAGATAAGATTTTATCAAATGAAGTTGGGTTTTCGTTGTCATTGAATGAAGAATCAAAGATTGATTCATCCGCGCACCAACCAACATAATAAGCCAGGTAATCGCTATCACCTTCTTTGAGTTCTCTACCATCGCCAACTACAATATCTTTCACAACTACACCCTTGTCATTTGCAGATGTTTCGTTGTAAGCAGTAATCCTGTTTTTGTATTTAATGAACTTGTTAAAATCATGTTGTGAAGCAGTTCTAAATTCTTTCAGAGTCGCATTATATGCTTCCTCGTATTGCATCTTTTTCTCTTCGGAAATTCCTTGCTCTGACGTGTTAGCGTTATTCTTGCTATTACCAAGAATCATCGCGGCATATCCGGCTACCATAGAGCCAAGCATAATAATTGCAATGGCGGCAATAAAGATGCGCTGCTTCGGGCTGGTTTTCAGTTCTTTTTCTTCCATTTTTCACTCCGTTACTTCTCTATAAATTATATCACAAAAATAACCCCTGTTAAAGGGGTTATTTCGATTTTTAAACTATTATTCAGCTTTCTTGGCTGGTTTTTTGATGATTTCAACCTTCTTGAATGAACCGCCAGCTTTCTTCAACGCTTCAATTGCAGTCTTTGAAGCAAACTGAGTTTCAAGATCGATTTTATTGGTTATTTCACCACGAGTGATGATTTTAACCTTAGAAAATGGGCTTGAAATAAGATTAGCTTCAGCAAGTTTAAAATTATCAACCTTGCCTTTAAGTTCATTTAAGCGATCAGTGTAGACAACCTCAGCCTTAGCATGGAAAGATTTGAAACCTTTAAGCTTTGGCACAGCTTGCATAATAGCGCGTTGACCACCCATGAAGCCGTTAGGCATCTTGCGATGACCAGTACGAGCTTTTTGACCTTTAGTACCACGACCGGCAGTTTTGCCTTGACCAGCTGAGATACCGCGGCCCTTGCGAGATGGGCGAGTATTTTTCTCGACTACTAAATCATTGTATTTCATTACTTGTCCTCCTTCTTAGCGGACTTTTTGGCAGCTGGCTTTGTGACCGGCTTCTTGGCAGCTGGTTTAGCGGCTGGTTTTGCAGCTGGCTTTTCAGCCTTAGGAGCTTCCGTCTTTATTTCAGCCTTAACTTCAGCTTTAGGAGCAACCTTTTTGCCCTCATTACCAACCCACTTACCGCGTGGAACTTGTTGGCGAAGACCTTCAATCACTGCGTAAGCAATGTTAACTTTATTAGTCGAACCAAGTGATTTCGAAATAAGGTTCTTAACGCCAGTAAGGCCCATAATTGAACGAACAGTACCACCAGCGATAATACCAGTACCAGGAGCAGCTGGCTTTAAGAGCACGTCTGCACCAGTTACCTTAGTACGAACTTCGTGGCAGATTGTTTCGCCATCCATAGCGAATTCAATCATGGTCTTTTTAGCTTTTGAAGTTGCTTTAGCTACAGCAGT
>CAZCPT010000009.1:0-29440 GCA_964499905.1 uncultured Candidatus Saccharibacteria bacterium
GCACACGATCATACACCTGCTCTGGATATATTCCTAGCGGTATTACTGCACCAACTGGACTATCAGTAAGTTTAAATTCAAAGACTTATAACTCCGCAACGCTCAAAGTATCAATTTCGTCATATGGCGTTCCATCTAGTACGGACGGCCGATATATTGAAGCGGCAGTACTTAATCAGAACTCCTATGGCTCTTCATATAGGTATTCAACCGCTAGAAATACAACTTCGTCCACGATAACAGTAAATAATTCATCTAGCGCGAATCCTAGCTCATTTAATATCGAGGGTAACCACAAATACTGGTATGGCGGCTACGCGTCCAATACGCAAGCTTCAACTTCGCAAGTAACCGGCTCATTCTATACCCCATGTCCACCATTAGCAACTTTAGCCTACGCAAGCCAAACATATTCAACTTATAATAAAGTCAACGCAACCATAAACTACACGCGCTCTGCCGATGGTGGTGCAGAAACGCGAACTGGATACTATCGTTATTCTACAGATGGCGGAACGAATTATTCTTCATGGATTAGTTTCGGAACGATAAACGCGGCCGCAGGAACAAGTGCGACATTTGTCGCAAATCTCCCAACAGCTTCAACCATTACTCTACAAGCCAAAATAAACACGCCGAATGGTGGCGATTCAACAATAAAGACGATCACATTCACAACAATACCTACCCACGCGGCGCCTAACTTCTCAAACTTCGAATATCGCGACACGAACGCTACTACGACAGAAATGACCGGCAACGATCAAACAATGATCCAGGGCCAATCAACTCCACTCGTCACGATTTCTACCGCCAATAAAGCAACCGGCAATGACGGAGTAAGTATTTCAAACTACGCCATTACCTTTGTCGGACAATCAAAGACGATCGAATACTCTAGCGATTCAGCCGTATCTACCTCCTTAAACGCGCCAGCTGAATCCGGAGCGAGCAACCTAACCGTATCCGCAGTCGATGCGCTATCTTCGGCCAAAGCCGTTTCAAAACCTGTAACAATTTATCCTTGGGCGAAGCCGACTATATCTGCAACAATACAACGCGTTAATAACTTCGAATCTCAAGCTAAGATCAACGCTTCCGGCACTTACTCACCAATTCTAGTAAATGGCGTTGCCAAGAATACCGTAACACTCGAATATCGTACAAAAAAATCTTCCAGCTCTGAATGGAGCAGCTGGACTTCAAGATCCGTCACAATAACCGATAGCAACTGGTCACTTTCAAATCTAGCAGTAACTCTCGACAATAATTATCAATGGGATGTAGAAGTCAGGGTGGTAGATACTTTTTCGAATACGACGGTTATACTATCGCTTTCAATCGGAATCCCAAACTTCTTTATTGGCGTAGATGGTAGAGTTTCTATTGGCATGAGACCAAGCAAAACTCTAGCGAGTGGCGATCGAGGACATCTCGAAGTAGATGGCCCAGTTTATTCAAAAGGTGTTCCATTAGTTTCAAGTCATGTCGGTCAAATAATTATGACGACAACCCTGAATACTGCCGCAAAGGTACAAGCTATCTACGGCGGAACCTGGGTAGCGTGGGGCGCTGGACGCGTACCAGTCGGTATAGGCTCAAACGGAACGACAAACTATTCCACCGTAGAAGCGACTGGTGGCGAGGAAAAACATAAATTGACCGTTGCCGAAATGCCAAGCCATACACATACACAAAACTCACATTCACATACAACATATAATAGATGGAACTCTTACGCCGGCGGCAATGTCTCAGCATATGGATATATTTCACCTGCGAACGGCTCAGCGCAGGATGGCTGGCAGCAAGACTACACTGGTGGTACAACTGCCACAAACCAAAATACTGGTGGCGGCGGATCACACGAAAACCGACAGCCATACATCACTGTTTATATGTGGAAGCGAACTGCGTAAGGTAAGTAGCCTTTCCTGAGCCGACGCATTTATAGATATAGCGATAAGTCGCGAGGAACTATCGCTTGGCAACTGAATGTACTAGACGCTTTTATTGCCAATTAATTAATTGCGGCCGTCGGCTCGGGAAAAACTACTTAGATCCTGTTCCGGCTCATAACGACGACATAATTTGTGGAGTTTATGGCTCGAAGTATATGAGCCGGAGCAAATATGAAAAGTAATTTCGTTAAAGATCAGGTTTTCATAATGAGTTCTCCTAGATTAGTTTGATATTGGATGTACTAATGGGTTGACCATTCTGAAACCATTCTCAACGAAATTGCGAATATTGAATAACGGCTCCAACGAAAAACACCTCGTCTCACGTAGTCAATTGACTAAATGAAACGAGGTGTTTCTGATGCTATATGGAGCCGCCAACCAGGTTTGAACTGGTGACCTTCGCCTTACCATGGCGACGCTCTACCAACTGAGCTATAGCGGCATAACCAAAATGTACTTTTTCTCCGCCTAAATCGCTTCAGAGGTGGCACCATGGTCTTACCATGGATGCGCTCTACCGACTGAGCTATCGCGGCACTAGAAATATTCTATCATAATAGAAGGCTTTTTTCAATAATAACTACGCTTCTTCCTCTTCGGTATCTTCTTCGTCGGTTTTCTCGACACCTTTAATAGTGCGGACAATTTCTTTGCCATCATTAATGGTGCCACGAATATTCTCACGAGTTATAGCATTAATCACTTCAATTGCACCAGCAACAGACGTCAAAGCACCCATAATGATATATCCGTTAATACTGATCGAAGTGCAAGAAATCAAGAAATACGGACCAAGGATAAGCTCACATGCCATCACTACAATCATTAGTTTCCAACGAAAATCTTTGTTGTCACGGTTTTTAATGGTGGAAATAATGTTTAATACACCGTTAAGTGTAGTAAAGAAGCCAGCCATAAGATTAAGAACAATATTAGTAAAACCAGTATTAATTAGTAGAAAAATGCCGAGCCCGGACACCGCACAATAGAGCAAAGATTCAGCAACTTGCAGCCAAAACATTTTCTTACCAGCAACTTTTTCTTCTCGCTCATCATTTTTTAAGTTATCAAGATTAGATTTTAGATAGCCAAGTCTATACAAGGCCCAAAATGCAAGTCCTGCACCAACTAAGGTAATAACTAAAGGAAGAGTTATCGTGTCATTCCCTTTACCCTGCAGAGCGCCAATTAGCATCATCGCACCACCCATCAACATCATAATAGAAGATGCAATCTTATTTTTAATAAAAATTAACCAAACATTGAATCCACGTTTTACTAGCTTATTCATAATTTCATTTTAGCAAATAGAAGTAATATGTCTAGTTTTCGGCACCATGAGACGGATCTGATTCGAGCAAATGATGATGGTGCTTAGAAATCTTCGGGAACAGAAACTCAAGACCAATTTTGAAGATAATTAGACATACCAAAATTGATACATATGCCTCAATATCAACCTGCCATATATAATAGATTAAAACCGAGAACAAAACCGCGACTGAGATAAGCGCATCATTCATAGTCTCGGCACTAGAAGCAATAAGTACCTTAGATTTATATTCTTTACCATTCCGTCTTAGGTATAGCGCAAGAAGAAGTTTCAAAATAATCGATAAAACTAGTATCGTAATCGTCCAGCCAGTATAATCGACTTCTTCTGGAGTAATAATCTTTTCAATTGATTCAATCAAAATATGGACACCAGCCATCAAAATAATTATCGCAATAATAATCGTAGTAATTCTTTCGATTTTATCGCGTTTATCAGCGTACTTTTTATTTCCAAAAATCTTTTCACTTATAACCACAACAAAACCAGAAACCGAATCAATTAGGCTATGAAGGGCATCAGAAAGAATCGCAATTGAACCACTCAAAACACCAACCACAACATTAATAACAGCTAGAATAAAATTAATTAAGATAAATACTAGGCCGGATTTAACTATTATCTTGCTCCGCTGCATGTTTTTTGGCTTTCTTTTTCTTGAATATACCCTTAATCTTTACGCCAATTAATGTAAGGATGGTAGAAATCACTAAAAAGATCACGAAAAGAAGCCAAATCGGACAAATAATTAGATTTGCTTCCTTAGAATCATAGTGCCCATTATAATAAATAGATTGTGTAATTTTTACAACACCTACATACGGGAGATTTGAAATGCTACGGACGACATGTCTAGTGGACTCAGGCATGATTAATTCAGTATATGAACCCTTATCGTCTCCGGTTGGGAAAATAGTTTCACCAGTGATTGCGTTTACTACGGATAAACTATATGTTGCATCCTCATGAACATTACCTTCGTTACTAAGCATAGAGGTAACTTCTACTGGGGTTGTAGCTGAAAAACCAGGAATGTAATTTTCAAGAATTTGGCCCTTATGTTCAATCTTTCCCCCTACATAGCCGTAAACAATACTAGCAAGTTCTAGAATGCTATCAACACCAAAGCCCTGGTTTTCGGTATTCTCCATAGAAGCAGAAACAGCAATCGTGGCATATTGACCACCAGGAGAAGCATCTTTCGGAACAGTGATTGTGAAATTAATCTTTTTTGATTCGTTTGGTTTAATAGTGCCAGTCGGTTCAGAAATCTTAATCCAGTCTTTAATGAGAGTACGACCTGTTTCAGTACGAAGATCAGCCGAATAGTCATCCCCAACCACCCCATAAGGCGTAACTTCAATGTTGTAATTAAAATCTTTAGTAGCGTCCACCGGATTTACAACCGTAATGGAACCAGTATAAGTCTCGCCCGGCTTAAGCATAAACCTCTGGCTCATCGGATGCACAATAAAAGTCTGTTCCATTAATACCTCTCCTAATTAGAATTATTATAACAAAAAAAAGTATTACAGTATAGTTGTAAAAAATTGACAAACCATATTAACTATTCTATAATATATACATATTATCTTATTATGGGGGTGTACCTTAATGTCAAAGAAGTACTGTTTAACGGACGAAACAATGGTCGTGGACGGAACGCATGTCTTACATCGCATCAAGGCGTTAGTAGACATTCGTCGCCACATGGTTACCGCCGGACAGAAAGGCGGCTGGATAGAAACCGAAAAGAATCTATCCCAAGAAGGAACCTGCTGGATTGATGGCGATGCCAAAGTGTATGGCAATGCCAAAGTCTTAGAAGACGCCTTAATAAGCGAAAATGCCGAGGTTAAAGGCGGTGCCGTGGTATTTGGCCGCGCAATGGTTTATGACAAAGCCGTAGTAAAAGACGAGGCTTGGATATGGTCAGATGCAAGAATCAGAGACACAGCAGTAGTAGCCGGTGAGGCCAAGGTTTGCGGCCAAGCCCAAATCGCGGGTCAAGCTCAAGTTTATGGCAAAGCCGAAGTAAAAGGCGAGTCTCGTCTTTTCGTCAATGTCAAGGTCTATGGTTCAGCCAAAGTTCAGGACAAAGCCTGGGTGTTCGGTGACGCCGAAATCTACGACTTTGCAGTCATCAAAGACGAAGCCAGAGTCTATGGCCAAACTAAAATCGGTGATAATACCATCCTCGGAGGAAAAGCCAGAATCAACGATTAAACAGTAAACCCCGGAGTAATCCGGGGTTTTTATTTTATCGCACAAAAATGGTGCTGGAAGTAGGACTCGAACCTACGAAGCCCGAAGGCGAGAGATTTACAGTCTCTTGTCATTGCCACTAGACGATTCCAGCGCCTAATCTATTATACATTAAATAGAGACAAAAATCAACTAAATTCGTTTGCGCCTAATTCCCCGCGGGCGAGGGGCCGGAGTAGGTTTATTTGCAGCCTTTTCGGCAGGTTTAGCAGCAGTTTTTTGTGTACGACGAATTGGAATCCTTTTACGAATATCCGGTATCACCTTAGCCGTTTTCTTTTGTTTAGCTTCATTATCCTTAACAATCTGTTCCTCAATACGAGCGGTGACAGCAGTAGCGGCCTCTGTATCGCCAGTCGCTTCATAAATAGCCAAAATCTGCCTTAAAGTCGAGACGCTAGGATCTAGCTCAAATGCATTCTCGAGTGCCTCGACAGCCTTCTTTGCATTGCCAAGTTTTTCTTCAGCTTTTGCCAGTGCAATATATCTTGCCGGCACATCACCCTCAAGTTGAATTGCTTGCGAAAAAGCCATCTCGGCCTTTTCATACTCGCCAGTCTCAAGATAAATTAGACCAGCGTTATGAATAGAAGCTGGGTTATTATCAAGGGACTGAGCAATCTCAAAACATTCCACCGCCTCATCATATTTTTGATCCTTAGCATAAAGAATACCAAGACGGTTGTAAGCTGCAGCATTTTTTTCGTCGAATTTCAGAATCGTAAGAAGCGCTTTTTCAGCCCTAAATGGCTTGCGCTCTTTCATCGAAGTCTGTGCAACTTGCCAAAGCTTACGCATCTGTGCGGAATACTTAGATGAACGATCTTCTGTCTTTTTTGGCTTGGCTTCAACTGGGAAAAGAAAACCTAAATAGACGACGAAAATAAGGATAGCAAATATTGCAATCATGTTTTAATCTTAGCATAAAAAGTAGCTCAAAGCAAATCAGCCACTACATGAAGTTTGATATGGCCGTTCTTTTCAATAGCCTCATAAAGAGCAAGAAAATTTGGAAGTTTTCTAATAAATACGTCCTTTTTAGTAATATAATAGGATTTATATAACATTTCTATAGCCACGCTAATCACCTTTAAAGCGTGCGAACGATCTTTTGGCATCGCATCAGCAAGAGCCGGCAAATCTGCTGGCCTAGCGGTAATAAATTTCTTCGCTAATATCTTGTCATTCTCATCTGCGTCAATGTCATTATCGGCAGAAGGTTTGGTCTTTAAAAAATAAACCTGCGAACGGCTGAGAATAGTTGGTAGCAGTTTAGAAGGCGAAGCGGTGATTAGAACAAAATGCACTTTATCTTTTGGCTCTTCAAGATTCTTGAGCAAAGCATTTGATGCTTCTGCACCTAAAAGCTCTGCCGGACGAATAATCACGAATCTATCACTCGTCTGCTTAACACTTAAAAATCCAAGCATATCGCGCACTTGCTCAATAGAAATATTGCTTTTTTCTGGAGACATAATAAATGCATTATTAATCGAAAAATCCTCATTATCCGGCAGCACAAAAATCGCACACCCAACCCGACTTGCGATTGGTTGTATCTCATCTACCGAATTAAAAAACATCCATGAATTCCTTTGGGGTTTTAGCTTCAAATGTTGTACGTTTACCACCAGGAAGTGTAATCTCTAATTTACCGGCATGAAGGTATAATCTATCAGCTTTTTCTTCACCATAAACTGTGTCGCCCAAAATTGGATGGCCAAGATATTTCATATGAACACGTAATTGGTGAGTACGTCCAGTCTTTGGCTTTAATTCTACTAAAGAATGTTTGTCATCAGTTTTAATGACTTCATAATCAGTTTCCGATGGCTTGCCATTAGCATCCACTCTAAAAGTCGTCGGGCGTTTCAAATCGCGCGCAATTGGTAGATCGATTTTTGCTTTATCTAACTTTGGTCTACCGGAAACTACGGCATAGTAAGTTTTATGCGTAGTCCTATCCTGGAATTGGCGACGAAGAAACGACTGCACTTCAGGGTTTTTGGCTAAAATCACTACACCACTCGTATCACGGTCTAATCTGTGAACAAGTAGACCGAAATTTTCGAGTGTCACTTCTGGGCAGTATTCACCCTTAGCCATGCTAAGAAGCCCAGCCGGCTTATCGAACACAATTACATCTTCATCCTCATAAATAACTTCTGGCTTTAAATCTGTGTTCTTCAATTCTTTTGGCACATTTAGCTCGATTTTTACATCCTTAACAAACTTTTGATTTGGCTTTTTTGCAATCACACCGTCAACTTTTACAAAACCACTCTCGATAAACTTTTGGAGTGAAGAACGATTATAGCTTTTGTATTTTTCAACCATCAAATGATCTAGGCGAAACTTTGGTTCTTTCTCCTCTTCTTGAGAAAGCTCAATGTCGCCATTAATCACCCGCGACATTTCCGGTTTGCTAAATTTTTTGCCAGTGATAAACATATTACCTCAAATGGAAGGCTCTTTGCACTTCAAGTAATTTTTTATTTGCTACGTCGTTGGCGTATTTTTCGCCTTCGGACAATAAATCATAAATATAGCCATCCGGAATTGAATTAAGACGATCTTGGAAAATAGTGAGCATCTCAGACACGCTGCTGGCTACCTTAGTTTTCAACTCGCCATAACGTGTTTCTCCACTCCATCTAGAAATCACGTCTTGAAGTGGAGTATCGGTCACAAGTGCTTCGATTTGTAGCAAATTAGAAATACCCGGTTGATTAAACATGTCAAATTTTATCTTGCCAAGCGAATCGGTGGTAGCAGACATAATCTTCTTGGCTGCCTTAGCTGGGTCATCATCAAGCATAATCTTAGAACCCTCGGCCACAGTAGATTTACTCATTTTCTTTTCCGGATTTAGTAAATCGCGAATACGTATAGCCTTTTCGACTTCCATGAACTTAACTTGATCTTCGGTTTTTGCAGGAACGGTAAAAATCTCGCCAAACTTATTATTAAAACGAATCGCAATATTACGTGCAAGTTCAATATGTTGGAATTGATCCTCACCAAGCGGGATATATTCGGCATCATAAAGTAAAATATCAGCAGCCATAAGAATTGGATAATTAAAGATACCAACATTACACGATTCCTGGCCTTTAGATTTTTCTTTATACTGAATCATACGGGAAGTCTCACCCATAGTCGCAACACAATCAAGAATCCAACAAAGCTCGGAATGTGCCGGCACATAGCTCTGGCGATAGATATGGACATTCTCATTAATATTTAATCCAGCCGCAAGATAATATTTCAAAGTGCGAATAGTATTCTCACGAAGATCACCATCAACTTCCGAAATAATTGAATGAAGGTCCGGTACAAAAATATTTACATTTGAATCGCCCGAATGCTCGTTTGCAAGCCTTACCATCGGAAGTAGTGCCCCAAGGTAATTCCCTAGTGTTAAAACCGAGTTTGATCTAATTCCAGTTAAAATCGTCTTCATATCTATATTGTAACATAAAATCATGCGCGTGATATAATCAGGTTATGAGTGGTATTACAAATGTTCGAAAATTGCATAAAAATGATAATTTCAAACGAGTGGGCGAACTATTATACCAGGTAGACCCCTTCATCTGTCCAGACTTTTTTGGAGACAAAGAGCGCGCCCGCGAAATAGCACCGATTATTTATGAAGAAGGTGGCCTATTTGATACCAAACATACCTTTGTAAGTGAAAAAAACGGCGAATTAATCGGCATTTTAGTTTATGCGGATAACACCATTAAGCCTTGGGAAAAGACTAAACTAGAGCTAAAGCTAAGACGACGCGGTATTAAAATCCCAGAGAACTTCGACCGTGCTAACAAATTATATATGAAGGCCGTAACCAAAGACGCCATGAAATTACCAGACGGCGCCTGCGAAGTTGAGCTTTGTTCTATTGAATCTAAAGTAAGAGGCGAAGGCCACGGCCAAAAGATCTTCGATGTGTTTCTAGCCAAAACACATTACAAAGAATACCACCTTACCGTACTTCGCGATAACCCAATTGCTATACACGTTTATGAGAAAAAAGGCTTCCGTATCGTCGAAAAAACCACTGGCTATCCAGATACTTCAGTTAAAACCTACAAAATGATTAGAAAATAAAACACAAAAATGGTGGAGCATACGAGATTCGAACTCGTCACCTCTTCCATGCCATGGAAGCGCTCTACCAAATGAGCTAATGCCCCACTCCTCTTATTTTACCATAATTATTCTAGGATTTCAACAAACCAAAACTACTTCTTGACCTTCAGAACGTCCAGGCCGCCCTTAGTCATATTAATAACATTAAAATCGATATAAGTTTCACCTTCGTAGCCCTCTAGCTTACCTTTATCGTTGTATTGCCATACTGTCCAGTCATCGCCAATATCAATAAACACTGGGTAAAACACATTTCTAATCCATCTAGGATAGTCTTTAAAATCATCCGCTAGATATTTATCATAATAATCTTTTTGTGAATAGATAATCGGCTTTACACCATATTCTTCTTCGACTATACCGATAAAAGCCTTTAAACCTCTCACTACCTCTTCTTTTTCTGGTGGGTTATTAACTTCAGCAAGCGTTAGTTCCATATCAATCGCCGGAATTAACTTCCCACGAATATCCCCAACCGTATCAATAAAATGACGCGCTTGTTTAGAACCGCTAGATTCATAAGAAAAATAATGATAGGCACCAACCGGCATTTTCGCCTTCTCAGCATCTATCCATTTTTGTCTAAAACTTGGATCAACATGGCTACTGCCTTCTGTAGCTTTAATATACACAAATTCAACGTCTTGCTTTTTTAACTTTTCAAAATCCACTCTTTCTTGATAAGAAGAAACATCTACGCCAAAAGTAGCACCACCAGTAAACCAACCATTTATATTAAACCAACGTTCCTTAAATCCTTTGTAACCGAACGCAACAAGTCCACCAAGAATTAATATAGTTAGAAGATAGGAAAAAATTTTCTTTCTCATAAAACCATTATAACATAGTTATGCTTTAGTTTTGATAACCGTAAACTTGTTCGAAATAATCGTACCGCTGAGAAACCCAGTCCGCTAAGTCATAGACTTCTTCGGTAAAATTGCGAAGGTCATGCTGAATGTTATTATAAAGTGCGCGATCTTTAATTTCGGTGGTGTTTTGGAGGAAAAACGCCATCATTTCTTCTTTTTTTCCAGACATCCGCTCGTTAAAAATATTTTTAACTACAGACATAAACTCTGGTGTATCAGTGAGATTATAAAACAAATCACATTGGGCACCATCATTCCAACGTCTTTGGTACTGAGTCTCGGTAGGAGAATAAAATCCTTCGTCTTTTGACCAATACCATTGGCGATTACTCAGTGCAAAATCAAAATCCCAACCCGGCCCAGCATGAATTTTGTCACCCGGTCCGTCTTTATAAAGGAAAAAGCTAGAAGCATACCCATCTGGATTCACTGTAAATTCATTTAATAGATAGTAAATAGCTAACGATTCTACGTCGGCTAGTCTCGAAACAGTATTATAATCATGAACCTTTGCCGCATCAATTAAAGCATTAAATGATTTCATAAAATCAGCCATTGCCACCTCGGCATTATCTTCTGCTACTTCATCACTAATAGTCATACATTTTTTATACTTTGTATAATGGCAATCTTTATTGTTGTTATGAAGCGTGTCGAATTCAACCAAAATGCCCATCGGATCGCGTAAATCTACCCGGTCTTTCCCTATTTCTACCTTTGGCGAAAGATAATAAAGCCCTTGGTTTTCACCGTTATACCAGAGCTCTACAAAACGTCCATCAAGAGCATATTGTTCACCGAGTAAACGCTCCAAATAATATGCCAAAGCATTTCTAAGATTTGAAGCATCATAATAATTAGCAAGTAAAACCCACTTTTTAGACTTGCCTAGTCCATATAATTCTGTTTTTTCGGAGAATTTAACCTGAAATGGCATCTTCTCAGCTAAAAAAGTCGAATTACCCCGGCCTTTTAGTTCCACTTTTTGATATAAGTTCTCACTATCAATCGCAAAAGATGCCCCGTAACGAGTGTCCTTACCATTATCCTTGATATCTTGGATAGTAACACCATCGTTAGAGATATCTATTATCGGAAATGTAGATACTGCTGGCTTATGATAATTATAAGTTCGATAAGCTGCATAAGAAAACACGCTAGAAAAAACAGCACAAAGAATAAAAACAAGAGTCAAGCTAATCTTCTTTTTCACATCTCTAATTTTAACAAACTTATATCTGGTTTGCAAAAAGTACGAGACGTTGAGAGGCGTTACCGCCACCGAGCGATTTACCATGACAGGTCATAATGGCAAGTTTATATTCTTCACCATTATTATCTTTACCGCGTGCAGTTTTAATCATATAGTTTACACTACTATCGCCATTAAGTCTTAATGCGCCATACCCATTACTAGTAAAGTCATAATCATATATCACTTTATTATCAATACGATAAGTCTTGGTCACGCCATCAAGAGTCATGGTAAAAGTACTACCTATACCAAGGTTCTTTAGGCCGCCAAACACACTAGCCGAGTTATGCCCATAGAGGAATTTACCATTATAATATAGGTTTGCATGATCACCCGCATCAATACTGGTATCTCTAATACCTGTTGTAACCGAAATAGTACGACCAGCAATATTGATAGAATTTGGCTTGACGGCAGGTTTAACTGGAGCCGGGGCAACAACAGGCGCTGGCGTGGTAGTGGTTGTTGTGGCAGGAGTTGGTTTAACAGTAGTCTTAGTCGTAGCAACAGCGGGCTTAACGGGTGTTTCTACCTTTTTGGCATATTCAAAAGAATAGCTCACGTCCTGAATTTCAACTGAATCCGCGGCCACTAAAAAGTCTGGCACACCGATGATGCCGAAAAAACTAGACAAAAAAATAATAATCAGGCGTTTTCCTATACTCATAAATAATCCCAAATAGACCTAATTACATATAATTATAGCATAGTTTAGCAAAATAGTCAAGCTTACTTTTGTATTTGTACGTGTTATAATAGATTGAAACGGAGGTTAAATGAGCAAATTCGACGATCAGTATATCGACTTATGCCGAAGAATTCTGGAACACGGTGAAAAGATTACGAATTACAAGAAAACAGATAGCCGCAAAGCATCGGTAGCTTCTGCGATTCCGGACCATGCCGCTCAAGGCGCCTCTTCCGCTCAGACAATTCGTTTACCTCACCAAGTTTTACAATTCAACCTCGAAGAAGAATTTCCTATTTTAGTATCTAAAAAAGTCGGTTTTAAAACCGCAGTACTCGAGATCCTCTGGATCTACCAGGTAGCATCAAATGATGTCCGCTGGCTTCAAGAGAGGAATGTCAAGATTTGGAACGAATGGGAGGCCGACGAAAACGGCATTTATCTAGGCCGCAATCTTAATGAAATCTTTAAGAAGAATCATCCAGATTTAAAGCCAGAAGATTTTGCTCATACCATTGGTACCGCCTACGGCTGGATTGTAAACCGCTATCATTTAATTGAGAACCTTCTCGAAACTCTAAAAAGCAACCCTGGAAACCGCCGCATGGTGCTTTCACTCTGGCAAAACGAATGGCTAGAAACCGCCGCCCTCCCTTCCTGTGTTTGGAATTCACAGTGGAACCTCATCGATGGCCGCTTAAATCTTCTCGTTACATCTCGTTCGTCTGATGTACCTCTGGGCCTACCTTTTAATGTAGTGCAATATGCAACGCTATGCCACTTAATCTCCCATACTATTGGCGCTAAACCTGGCCAATTTACCTTTATCACGAATGACGCACATATTTACGAAAATCAGATTGACGGCATCAAAGAGCAAATCGCCCGCTACGATGAAGCCAAGAAAAACGGCACTCTTCCTAAAGCCCCAACTCTTTGGATTAACCCAGAGATTAAAGATTTTTATGAGTTTGACAATTCCCGCGCACTTAAAGATATAAAACTCGAAAATTACGAGAATCTCGGCACCATCAAGATGCCAGTTACGGAGTAAAATGTTTAGTATCATTGCAGCTATCGGCAAAAAACACGAACTCGGCAAAAACGGCCAACTCATCTTCCATATTAAAGAAGATATGAAATTTTTTCGTGAAGCTACTGCCGACCACAAAGTAGTAATGGGCCGAAAAACCTGGGAGAGTTTACCAGGTAAGCTACCAAAACGCGAGAACTATGTTATTTCAAGGCACAAAGTCGAAGGCGCCGATAGAACCATCAACGATATGCAAAAATTTATCGACGAAAATAAAGACACCGACGAAGAAATCTTCATCATCGGCGGTGGTGTCATCTACGCGGCATTTTTACCTTATGCTAAAACTCTATATCTTACCGAAATTAATAAAACAGCCGACGCCGATGTATTCTTCCCTCAATTTGATAAAACAAAGTACGAAAAAGAAATAATAAAGAAAGGCAAAGAAGATGATTTAAGCTATTCCTTCGCAAAATATACTATTAAATAAGGAGAATTTATGAAAGATTTAGTATTCGACCTGATCGACAGTGAAAAAGTTCGCCAAAGCGAAGGTTTAGAGTTAATTCCGAGCGAGAACTACGTGTCGCCGGAAGTATTAAAGGCCATGGGCTCAGTCCTCACCAACAAATATTCCGAGGGCTACCCACATTTTGACGGTGTAGGTGTTGGCAGAGGTAATAAAGATGATTTTGAAGAGTGGGACGAAAAGAAAATCGGCAAAGAAGTCTTACCAAACTACCGCTATTATGGCGGTCAAACCAACGTAGACCGTATTGAACGTCTTTGTATTGACCGCGCTTGTCGTCTCTTTAATGCAGATCACGCCAATGTGCAACCACACTCTGGCGCTAACGCCAACGAGGCCGTTTATTTTGCCTGGTGTGAACCTGGTGATAAAATTCTGGCTATGAGTTTACCAGCTGGTGGTCATCTAACCCACGGTTCCCCAGTTACTCGTTCCGCTAAAATTTATAATTTTATTTCATACGGCGTAACCGAAGACGGAGATATTGATTATGATGAACTCGAGAAAAAAGCTCTCGCCGAAAAACCACGTATCATCTTGGTTGGCTATTCCGCCTTTATGAAAATCCCAGATTTTAAGCGTGTAGCAGAAATCGGCAAGAAGATTCCAAACTGTCTCTTGATGGCCGATATGGCTCACGTAGCCGGCCTCATCGCCGGTGGTGTTCATCCAAATCCACTTGACTATGGTTTCCACGTAGTAACTACTACCACACATAAGACATTGCGTGGCCCACGTGGTGGCTTAATCCTTAGTAAAGGTAACGTCGCTTCCCCACTTAAAAAACCAGAGAAAACTCTTGAGAACATTCCAATTCTTATCGACCGCGCCGTATTCCCTGGTACCCAAGGCGGCCCGTTAGAGCACGTCATCGCCGCAAAAGCTGTAGCCTTTGGCGAAGATCTTAAACCAGAATTCAAGACTTACGCGAAAAAAATCGTTGAAAACGCCAAAACCTTGGCCGAAGAGCTTAAAAAACACGGCTTCATTTTACAGGGTGGTGGTACCGAAAACCATCTCATTCTCGTAAATGTTAAAGACAGTTTTGGTTTTGACGGCAAAGTTTACGAAAAAGCCCTCGATATGGTTGGCCTTACACTAAATGCTAACTCACTTCCTACCGACAAAGGCGCAGCCTTCCGTCCATCTGGCGTCCGCCTCGGCACTCCAGCCATTACTACCCGTGGCCTCGGTAAAGCTGAGATGAAGGTTCTTGCCGGCTGGATGAAAGACGTAGCAGATATTTGCGTAAAAGCCAAAGACGAAGAAGGCTTGCCGAAATTCGAGCAAGATCTCGAAATAATCCACACTGAAGTTAAGAAACTTGCCCTAAAGTTCCCAGTACCCGCCATTTAAAAAGAGGAGCGCCTAGAAAGGCGCTCTTTTTTGTGCTATAATTATCTTGCCGTGGGGTAGTAGCTCATCTGGTAGAGCGCAGCATTCGCATTGCTGAGGTGGACGGTTCGAGTCCGTTCTACTCCACCATTTTTTATTACTTCAAACGACAACGTATAGCAGCCCCGCCGTACCTATCTCTCCAGTTATTCCCCCAAACCGAATTAGTGGTCATCGTAAAGTTCATCATATTCATAGCCGTATTATCCTCCCTAGTAGAAGACCAATAAATCCCATCACTAGTTATAGAAAACGGCCCAAGTCTCGGATCAGCAGAATCAATCGTATCAGCAAATCCAGCACCACCGCTTGTAACTGGATAATGAACTAAGTTGATGTTAGCACTATAAGCATTGACTAGAGTCAAGAATTCACCGCTTGCTCCACCAGTCGGCATCCTCCAACCGGCTGGGCAAATATCTTGCGTAGCGTTTGCAGTGTTTTGCTGGACGCATATTTCATAAAGTGAAGCCGCGCAATAATTATATACAATCCCGCCGTTCGTCTGCGAAGTAGAATCGTAAGCATTACTAATTTCAACGTAACCAGCCTCGGTGAAACTAGAGAAGTTCGCGGTTTTACGTTCATTATAAAAACCAGTGGCATTATAATACGTACCAGAATTAGGAATATTTGTGTTAATAGAGCTAAATGAAGTAGTAGTAAATGGGTAGGAAGAAGAACCAAGATTAAGATTATCTATCATATAAACATTATTATCTGCAAGCTTAGCAACCTGATAAGATTGATTATCGCGGTTATCAACCAGAGTATAGACTGTATTACTTGCCATAGAATTAATCACAGCCGTCTTATTGGCGCTTGACAAAGAATAGAAGTCTTGTAAATAAGACAAAGAGCCGATATTTGTTTCCTTCATAATACATCTAACGCCCATGGCATTCATCTTATCCACTGGCGAGAATGTGCTAACACCCTGGCTAGACGAAGCAACCATGAGCATCACTCCATAAGAAGAGTCGTAATTAGTTGATGACCAGAAATAACCATAAATACCCTGATTTATGATCGAAGAGGTATTAAGCATGCCAGAATACGGGAAGGCGGCACCACCATTATTCATACTGGCATGCATCAATGCAACGGAATTATATTTGTTGTACAATTTTCTATATTCATTTGTCGCGTCGGAAGCGCCAATAGGCATTCTCCACCCAGCAGGACAAATGTCATATGACGTATTACCAGAAGAGGCAGAAGCATTTCCACCGGTAGCGGCATAGAAATTATAAAGAACACCATAATTATTGCCAGACGTAGAGTCTGAGCCAATTTGAGGCACCATCTCACCAGAGGAAATAGACCCAGAAATAGAATTAGTTTTTCGCCAGCTATTAAATGTAGAATAAGAAATAGAGGTATTAATATTAGTATTAGAACTAGTAAGATTGGTAGAAATAGCATTCTTACCAAGTTCAAGGTTATTCATCATCCAACACCTACCGTCATCTAATCGTTTAACATAATACATTGTCATATCACGACTATCAAATACCTGCCTTGCAGTCGAAGTACAAGAACTCGACGAAAGATTCTGAATATAAGTACCCGTAAAGACAGCATTAGCCGTGAGCGTAGCATTAGAAGAGCCTATTGTATAAGTAGAAGTTTGCGCACTGGCGCCCACGGTGCCAGAAGTTGCGGACCAGCTTGAGAATGAATAGCCAGCTTTCAAATACATGACAATTGGCACGGAAGAACCAGAAGCCAGTGAAATCGTACCACCATTAGCAACAGTGACACCATTAACAGTCACAGAAGAAACGCCGGTGCCATAACTAACGGTAAGAACGTTCTTTGGATCAAGAACACATCTCGCAGAATGGCCAGCATAGCGTATACTTCCTGCGGTTTCCTGAATCTTAGGTGAAGAGTCAACGTAAAGTGAATAACGATAGGTTGAATTATATGTAGTAGAAGACCAAAAGCTACCACTATAGCCCTTATTAACAACGTCTGCACTGCCATTGCCAAAATAGCCAGGCTGATTAAATGCTGCACCGCCATTACTATAAGGAGCGCGTAATGAATTATATGTATTGTAATAAGAATAAAGTGTTGCGAGTTCGCCCGAGGATCCACCAGTTGGGAGTCTCCAACCGGCTGGACAAATATCATAAGTGGCATTCGTGCTATTAGAATCACCCGAAATAGTACCACCAGTTATCGCATAATAATTGTAAAGCATTCCATATTTAGTATTAGAAGTAGAGTCAGTACCAGATGATTCTAAGATTTGGCCACTATCATAATAAACATCCGATGTAGTTTTCTTCCAACCATTAAATGTACTATAAGTAATAGTTGAAGCAAGATTTGAATTACTGCTCGTAAGATTCAAATAGAACGAAACGGCTCCAAGATTTAAGTTATCCATCATCCAACACTTACCATCGCTTAATCTCTTAATATAATAAGATTGCATATCGCGACTATCATAAACTCTGCTTGCTGTTGTAGTACATTGGCTAGCTGCAAGATTCTGCATATATGTGCCAGTAAAAGTTGCATATGCAGTAATTTGCCCATCGGAAGTACCAGGAGTATAGGTAGAAGTTTGCGCACTTACGCCAATTGTACCAGTATTAGTAGACCAGCTACTAAACGCGTAGTCTGGTTTAAGATACATTACAATCGGTACCGACACTCCTTGCTCAAGCCTAATATAACCATAATTTGGCACGCTAGCACCACCCACCGTGACAGACGCAACGCCAGAGCCGTAAATAATCCTAATTACGGAGGTTGGTTTATTAAATACGCACCGTATACCATTAGGAGTGTTCTTAGAGAACGAAGAATTCCACGTAAAACTATTAAGGTTAGTGCTAACGCCATATGTCGAGGTTGTGCTAAGCGTAGTGGAAGTAG
This sequence comes from uncultured Candidatus Saccharibacteria bacterium, assembly GCA_964499905.1. Taxonomy (GTDB): domain Bacteria; phylum Patescibacteriota; class Saccharimonadia; order Saccharimonadales; family Saccharimonadaceae; genus Nanosyncoccus. Next base: position 18,385 of record CAZCPT010000009.1, read on the forward strand.
TTATGGCGGCAGAATTATATTGCACAATAGTGGAGGTAGAGAGCATCATGCCGAGACCACCGTTTACAGCCGATTTGCGTGCGAGATCAGAAGTATTGTAGCCATAAAACGCCCCTAACGCGTAATAATCACCGCCTGCATTACCGCTTCCACCATAAGGTAGTCTCCAACCCGCCGGGCAAATATCATATGTAGCGCTTACCGATTCAGTATTATTACAAACCGTCCCAGCAGATGCAGCACAAAAGTTATACATCACGCCAGGCTTATTATAGTTAAACTTTAATGGCAAAACTACTCCATCCGTATATGTAGCAGAATAATCCCTCGTAATCCAGCCATTAAACACTTCTGTATTAATTTGATCAGATAAATTGGTGTTAGAACTCGTAAGATTACCGAGTAATTCACTATCGCCCAATCTTAAATCATTTATCATGTAACAATTTCCGTCAGCATATCTAGCTACCGCATATACTTCACCATCACGCGTATCAGTAAGAGCAGTAACATTCGCAAACGACGAAGTAGCCACGCCAACACTCGGGATAGAAAGGCTATTACACCCATTCCAGTTTTGAATGTTTCCCGAAACTGGTACCCAAACCGCATAAAGTCTAATATTACCAACCGCATCCGCATTCGCCGATATCTCAGAAACATTAATAGTTTCATTTGGGCCATAAATAGTTCCTGTACCATTTGAATTAGCACTCCAACCCACAAAGCCATAGCCAGTCTTTTTAAAGTTTTGCGTTGCAAGAGTAACAGTGCTACCAGAAATTCTCATTCCACCCGTTGAACTTCCAGATGTAGCTCCATTGCCATCATAAATAATTGTTGGACTATAAACACATCGAATTCTAACACCATACTGAGATTGTGTACCGTAAGACAACCGCGCAACTGAATTGCTAAACGAAAGGTAGTGCATATAGTTTGTTGGCGCGTTAATAAAACCATTAGACGCCATATAATAACCAATGGTGCGATAACTATAATAAGTAGTGCCAAGAATGTTACCATTATAAATAAAGTTATATGGGAAAGATCTTAGTGTTCTAGAAATAGAATCGGCAGTAGGTGTAGTAGTAGTGTCGTAATTTGACCGACCAGCACCAATCGACACAAATAAATCCCCATAGTCATATCCTGTATTGCCAATCGGAATCTTCCAACCAGCTGGGCAAATATCACCTTCAACAGCCGTAGCAGACCCGAAGTGCGCATAACCGGCAGTACCAGTGTGCCAGTTATAGTAAACACCTCTGGATTGGTTATTACCATTAGAATAGAATATAGAATTAACACATTCTTGGGTGTTAGTAGTACAGTTATAGTTAACAGTACCTGTTCTATCAGTTAGAAAATCACTCGTCGGGAAGTTAGTGTTTACAGAAGTAATATTATCATTTTTAACATTAAATCTAGCATCTTCTATCATCCAACATTTACCATCAGAAAGTTTTGCAATCGCATAGGTATTAGCCGTACTGCCACGATTGTCAGTGAGAGCAATATAACTACCAGGAGTGATAGATCCGTTACTGTAATTGGTGGATGATAGACTGTCGCATCCCTTCCAATTTTGGAAAGTACCAGACGACTTCAACCATACAGCATACAAAGTAACTGTAGCTGGCGCGCTCACGCCCAGATTCGTTGCATTAGCAGTTATAGTTTGATTTGGGCCGAAAATTTTAGCATTTGAAATAAGTGTTGAAGCATTTGATGCATCCGGATTAATTTGTGTAATTGACCAACCAAGAAAACCATATCCGTCTCGAATGTAATTATTGGCATATAGCATCACCTCGTCACCAGTGCCGACATTTTCATGTGCAAAAACCTCCATATCTGTCCCAAGATCATCATTATTGCCATCATATTTAATGTTGTAGGCATTTCCCCACTGTGCATAAAGAGTTTGGTTGCCGGTAATTGAATAAGTAGAAGTATAACTAGTACCAGAACCGTTTGCTTGAGTATTCCAAGACAGAATCTTATAACCATTACGATAGAAAGTGTCATTAGGCAATGATATTGATGATCCTGAAGCACCATAAATATGCGCTAGCCTGTTATTTCCATCATTTGAATTAAGAGTTACGGCAAATTGTCCATTAGTAGAAATACAACGAATTGTGGTACCAAGTGCCTTATTCACATTCCTATGCTGATAATTAGAAGCATTATAGAATTGGAAGTCATTTGCTCCGGTCTCGTTAGTAGAAGTTGAAGAATAAAACTCGCCGTAGGTGCCACGCCCATTTATATTATATTGCCAAAGATAGCCACTGAATATAAAGTTATTAGGGTACATTCTTAAGTTCGTCGCACCAGACACAGCACTCATAAGCGAAGAAAACTCTTTTCCGTCACCACCAGTAGGGAGTCTCCAGCCTAGCGGGCAAATCGAGGTACCAGCGTTATCACCAGCCGGCAAAATTGTACTAGTATTTGCGCTAGCGGCCGCAAAATTATAATAATTACCATATGAATAGATATTTTGGTTGCTACTAGTCATAACACTAACTGTAGCAGAAGTGTTTGCGTTGTTATAACGAGGTACACGGTATTCCGTAAATTCACCAGAAATTTTATAATCACCGTCAGAATCAATACCAACGGAATAAAGAGAATTTGGAAGATTTGAATAGAAGAAAGTGGCTAGTTCAGATTCAGCTAAACCATTAAACACTCCACCATAGCCCTGCGATTTGGTAGCATCATATGAATATTCGTCGCTCAGCCTCAAGTTTTCTAGCATCCAACAGTTCCCATCTGCGAGCTTACCTACTGCATAAACTTGATTATCACGAGTATCCTTAAGAGCGGTAACACTTCCTTGTGTAAGCGACGAACAACCAGACCAACTCTGAAGGTTACCAGCAGATTTAATCCAAACAGCATAAAGAACTAAATCGCCATTAATAGTTGAAGGCAAAGTGATAGTCTCATTAGGGCCATATATAGTTGCGTTTGCAATCAAAGTAGCAGCGTTTGAAGCGTCAGGATCAATCTGCGTAAACGACCATCCGAGAAAACCATATCCATCACGTTTATAATTTGATGCATATAGATTAATAGTGGAGCTTGGCGTTGCTGGATGTGTTACTCTCATTATATTCCCTTCATCAGCACCATTGCCATCATAGCGTACAGCTTTTGGATTTTTGATACATATCACAGGATAACCATAGTATTTTGGATATGAAGAAATATAGACACTTGAATCCGTCATATAAAACATAGCGGCATTAACGGAAGTACTAGGGTTGGTACCTATATAGTAACCACTTTTTCTATTATTATATGGATCAGCCTTATTACCATTAGGCAAACCAAAACCATAGTATCTAAAATTATTTGGATACGTACGGAGCCGAGCCGATACATCAGTGGCAATCGTTCCAGACATTGCTGCATAATTACCACCCAACGAAACCGCCAGTCTATAATAATCACTAGAACTATCCGTACCGGCACGAGAAGCATGCCAACCAGCAGGACAAATGTCGCCTGCAGCGGTTCCAGATGTCATAGCATAATTACCATTTCCAGCCGTAATTGTATACCAGTTATAATAATAAGTTGAAGCGGTGGCATTAGTATTAGAACTAAGAATTCTATCAACACAATCTGAACTGTTAGTTGAGCACCAGCCTTCACTACCAGCAGACATCTTTGTTAAATATTCATTGGTAGGATAGTTCGTGGTAGATAGCGAAATATTACTATTTCTAGAATTCAAATGTAAAGCTTCCATCATCCAACATTGCCCATCAGATAATTTACTAATAGCATAGACCTTATTATCCCTGGTATCAGTCAAACCAATTACATCACCCGGCGTAATTACGCCGTTGGAATATGTAGTAGTTGTAAGGCTGTCACAACCATTCCAATTTTGCATATTGCCAGAAGATTTAATCCAAACTGCGTAAAGAGTTACGGTTGCTGGCGCGGTAGTACCTAAATTAGTAGCATTAGCGGTAATAGTCTCATTCGGACCAAGAATTTTTGCATTTTTAATTAAAGTGGCCGCATTAGAAGCATCTGGATCAATTTGAGTGGTAGACCAGCCAACGAAACCATATCCGTCTCTTAGTACATTATTATCATATAACAACACTTTTGCACCGCTAGCTATGCCAGAATGAGCATAAAGCGCCATATTTGACGTCGTAGTTTCACCATTCCCATCGTATTGAATTAAATAAGCAGGAGTCCATTGTGCATAAAGAGTAGTTGCTGATTGTGGCGTATACGAAGTAGTATAACTTGTACCCGTCCCGTCCGGTGAAGTATTCCACGAAGTAACTACCATATCATCTTTCATAAATGCCGCTACAATAGGTAACGTCATTGACGAACCGGCCTCACCATAAACTATTTCTTGTCTGCCACTACCATCATTTGCGCTAAGAGTAATCGGAATCGAAGTTGCACGAATACACCTTATGGAATGGCCCCAGTATTTTTGCGCATAAGAGGCTACCTCATACATATGCTGGCTACTAGAATCAACTATATGGAAATAATAATATGTTGCAGCGTCATTATCATTGATCGATCTTGAGACATAAGTACTATTCGTGCCTCGCCCTGTTATACTAGAATTTTGCGCAGAACCTGAATAGACAAAGTTATTCGGATATTCTCTTGCTTTTGCACTGGTGTCCAAAACAGTTTTTAGAACATTAAACTGTTTCCCGCTCGTAGCAGAACCAGCCGTTGGCAATACCCAGCCCGCTGGGCATAGTGACGAGCCTGTATTTTCGGAAACATTCGACGTAATCATAATACTAGTATTTGCCATCGCGGCAGCAAAACTATAATAATTGCCATACGAATATACATTTTGAGTATTTGCAACCATATGGCTAACCGAATTTAAAGTATTATCATTATTATATTTAGGGAAACGATATTGTTGATAATCACCAGAAATAAAGCTTTTAGTAGTAGTTCTAGGATTAATTGTATAAAGTGGAGTATCCACGGTACTTACACTAAAGTTTGTCGTAGACTCAGATAAACCATTATACACACCACCAACACCCTGCATCTTTTCATAATCAGTCGAGTGATTATCGTTTAGTCTTAGGTTTTCAATCATCCAACAATTGCCATCCGCTAGTTTAGCGACAGCATAAACCTGATTATCGCGAGTATCTTTAAGCGCTGTAACGCCACCTTGCGCAAGCGACGAACAGCCAGCCCAGTTCTGAATATCTCCAGCAGATTTAATCCAAACTGCATAAAGCGTTAAGTCACCATTAACTGTCGAAGGAAGCGTGATTGTTTGATTTGGCCCATAAATCGTGGCACTAGCAATCTGAGAGGTAAAACCACTTGCGTCTGGATCAATTTGTGTAAACGACCAACCAAGAAAACCGTAACCAGAACGCTTATAGTTTGATGCATAAAGTGTGATTTCAGAACTAGCCACAGCCGGTTGAGCCATAATCATATCTGAACCGCTGTCGGCCATATTGCCATCATAACGAAGCCTATAGGAATTATCCGCCACACAGCGTACCGCCATACCATTGTGTTTATTCAAACCACCAGTAATAGTTAGCTGGTTATCATAAAAGTAACTTGCCGATGCGGTCGAAGTATAATTTGTATTATATACCCAATAATAGCCGCGTGTATTACGGTAATATGTTGTGGTACCACTATAATACCCAGAATAGATAAAATTGGATGGATAAGAACGCCATATTTTAGACATTGTCTCACCAGTTGGTGTAGAAGATGCATTAAATGAAGTTAACGTCGATCCGCTTAAGGAATAGCTTAATTTGCGATATGTATAATCTTCTGTACTACTCGAACCAGAAAACGGCAACATCCACCCGCTTGGGCAAATCGACGTAAAATAGCCTTTAGAGGTGTCTGAATCAATTAAGTCCTCAGTATTAGCTTTTGCTGCAGGCCAGTTATAATAGTTCCCGTAACCATACCACTGAGATTTATTGTTATTATTCGTCGCACTGGTTTCGAGTGAAGTACCATTAGAATTTGTGCCGCCATAATTCGTATTATTGTTGTTGTATCTAGGTATACGATAAACTTGGTTATCTCCCACAATATTCGAATCGTTATATTTTGAGTTAGCATAAAATGATGAAGCACTAAAGTTATCTTCGGAATTCGCCAGACCATTAAATACGCCCGAGAAGCCCTGCGCTTTTGAAACATCAGAAGAATTAGCAGCATCGAGTCTTAAGTTCTCAATCATCCAACAATTCCCATCGGTCAACTTCGCGATAGCATATGTATTCCCATCTCTAGAATCCGTGAGAGCAATAACGCTACCCGGCGTAATCGTATTATTAGAATAAGTAGCAGCGGTTAAACTATTACAGCCCTTCCAATCTTGAATCGAACCGGAAGATTTTACCCAAACTGCGTAAAGAGTAATACTGCTCGGTACATTTACGCCAAAAGTATCATAGTTTACGGTAATAGTTTCGTTTGGACCAAAGATTTTTGCAGCAGCCATTAGAGCGGCCGCATTTGAAGCATCTGGGTTAATCTGCGTAGTTGACCAACCAGCAAAACCATACCCAGTTCTAAGATAATTAGGTGCATAAAGCGTAATTACATCGTCATTAAGAACGATATGATTAACATTCATAGGCGCATCACTGGTAGCGTTATTACCGTTGTAGACAATCTCGTAAGCAGGCTGCCAGACTGCATACAAATCTACCGTCGTCGTAGTGTTTGGAGAAACTCGAACCGTACTTGAGAGTTCATAATCGGTGCCAGTACCATCCGCTTTCGTATTCCATTTTACAAGCTTATAACTGGCTTTATAGAAATTACTGCTTTGTTGGAGATTAACCGCTGTGCCACTTTCGGCAACAATAGTCTTAGTAGTACCACTGATGGCGCCGTTACCATAAAAGTTAACCGTAGTAGTGCCAGTAGACATCCTAGCCACGCAACGCACCGATGCACCCGTAGAATAATCAGTATAGTTTAAAGGGTACATAATAGTGCTACTAAACGATGTCATGTTGGCCATAGTATCAGAAATCAACACAGAAGAATGAAAACGACCATTAGCTCCAGCATTCGATTGCGTACCACCGCTCACTGACCCAGCTCTAACAAAATACACCGGCGCAGATCGTAAGCCATCAAGACCACCGCTCAAGATATTTGTATTACCAGACGAAACATATTTTTCAACGTAATTATATAAATAAGCAAGCGTGTTAATCTCAGAGTAAGTATCACGAGTATACCCTCTATATAATCTCCAACCGGCCGGACAAACAGAATCCGGCATGCTCGTATAATCAAAAGAAGAACCAGTTATGTTTTCTGCTATAGCGGCAACCGCATTGTAAAATGTGCCGGCGTTATAATGCTTACAAGTCGTGGCATCATCACAAATCATAGTTCCAGTATCGGTGGACGTTGAACCCGAAGACGGATAATACCATGCGCTATGGTCGTATGAAACAGCTGAGCTAGCATTATTTACCCAATTATTTAAGTCCGTCAAAGTGTCAGCACTTGGCGTCCAAGTAGTATTTGGCTCGTTTGTAGTGTAACCAAGATCAGTGTTGTCGTGAGTAAGTGTTACGGTAGAATCTAGATTATAATTCAAATTCTGTGTCATCCATACTTTATCGTCAATAAGCTTTGCAATGAAATATGTTTTGTCGTCACGCATATCTTTTAAGGTATATTGTGTACCAACCGTCATGGTCGAAATTACAGCACTATTAATATCCTGCATACAAACAGCATCCGTAGCAGTGACACCAGTATTAATAGTTGTAGCAGCTTTATTACAGCCATGATTAGACGTCCAAGTCGCATAGAGCATAATACCCGCATTGCTCGTAGTGTAGTTCATTGCAAAAATAGAACCAGCATCATAAAGCGTGCCAGAGCAAGTTTGCCCACCAGCCCCTTCGGTTGGACGAACCGTGCACCAACCAGCAAATGTGTAATTATTGCGACTAGGAATCGAAATCGGAAGCGGCACCGTAGTAGCCGAAATCGATTCCCCACTTATCGTATTTGGCATAGAAGTTACCACATCGCCATCTGCATTATTATTGAAATAAATCGAGTATGGTACCGCATTTGCAACATATTCTAAGATGAAAACATCATTGACATAAGTACCAGAAGGCAAGCTTAAATCTACTCTTGCCCCTAAAGAGATTGAATAATTTTTTGCAGTACTATTTGCTGTGGTTGTTCTATCAAGAAGTACCGCGGTAGTAGTTGGAGCAGCCAAGAAATTAGTATTAGAAGATGAATTATAATAACTTGGACGATAGCCCCAACGGTTGTTATATTGCGTATTACCTGCAGCCTGAAACTGAGATGAGGTGACAGAAGATGCAAGCGAATTAATACTGGCGCTATCATTACTCAGCGTTGTCTTATTGGAACGAACTGATAGAGAGTAGCCAGTATAATTGTTAGTAGAAATTGAAAATTTAATGTCGTTAGATGAAGAAGAAGCCGCAAATGTGCCACTAGTAGTAGGAGTAATTGCTACAGAAGCTATATCCGAAGTCGAGACAAAGGTTAAAGTGCTACCAACCGTAGGATCAATTTCGGTATCTGCTTCACTTTTTTCAACATAAAAAGGCACAATTGCAAGTGAGAAGATAAAAGCCACAATAAAACACGAAAAATCAACCCAAAAACGGAACTGTCGTTGGAATTTTATAGAGTATCTTAAATCTTTCGCAGTATTTAAAACTCCCATAACACTTCTGCTTACTATTTTATACCCAAAAAAACACATACACAACATTGACTTTTGGCCAAAATATTAGGGGAAATGTGAAAAAAAATTAACGAAAAAATTAACTATCACGACAAGGTCCTTATAAACATTGACTTTTTATACTTTTTATGCTATAATTAAGATAGGTACATTAGAGGGGGTGTATAGAATGTATCAGAGAGAGAAAGAGATTATCAAAAAACTCTTTAGCACTTGTCCTTTTACAATCGATGGGTTAAAGAATCTCGAGGATCATGCTTCGAGACTCTGGGCCAAATTCCGCCACATTGAAAATGTGGCAAGCCTCATGGAAAGGGCCGCCGAATTGGCTGATTTCTCCGACAAGGAGAAACTGATGGCCTTTACGGCCGGACAGTTCCACGATATTGCATGTATCAACGACATCGCACTCACAGGCAAGGAATACGGTCCGCAGCATGGCGCAAGAGGCGCAATCATCACGTATGGTCTTTTGAAACTGCAGTATGATGGTTTTGCCGATGATGAAATCGAAACCATCATCACAGCAATCGCTAATCACGATGGCGCAAAACCAGAGATACTTAGTGGGTTCACTAAAACTCTCACGGAAATGCTACGTGACTGCGACAAAGTAGATTGCTATAGAAGGCAGTCTACCGAACCGCTGGAAAGCGTTTTCCAGCGCCCGCTCGTTTTCGATGCACCAGTAAGGCAGCAGTTTGCTATGGACTGCCTGTCCGGCAAACCAATGAAGTATGCAGAAATGCAAAACTTCAACGAAGAAGCCATTCTCTATATGGGTTGGTTCTTCCAGCTGATCAGCGAACCGTGCAAAAAAGTTGCCTATCCTTACTTTGAGGCATTCGTAAAACGCGTCATGGCGACTACCAAAAACGAAGACGTTAAAGTCTACGCCAAAAAAGCGCTCGCAAAAGCTAAATCCTAACCCATCAAAAAATCCAGCCCACCCGGCTGGATTTTTCTTTTTTAACGCTTCGAGAACTGTTCTTTCTTACGAGCAGAACGAAGACCGTATTTCTTGCGCTCTTTCTCGCGTGGATCACGTGAAGTGAAACCAGCTTTCTTAAGCACAGGACGTAGGTCCGGAGCTTCAAGAACAAGTGCCTTTGAAACAGCAAGTTTAATAGCGTCTACTTGACCTGCAAGTCCACCGCCTTTAACAAGAATAGTAATATCATATTCTTTTTGCTTTTCAGCGAGTGCTAGTGGGTCGGTGATTTCAGCAAGATAAGTCTTGTTACCTGAAAGATATTCAAGAGCTGGCTTACCATTAATGGTGATTTCACCCTTACCCTTATAAAGACGTGCAGTAGCAGTTGCTGACTTGCGACGGCCTAAACCGTAAATATATTTCTTCGTAGCAACCATTACTTAATCTCCTTTGGATTTTGTGCGGTATGAGCATGCTCGCTACCTTCGAATACGCGAAGACGAGCAAGTCTATCAGCAGATAATTTGTTCTTCGGGAGCATTCCCTTTACAGCCTCACGAATTGCAAGAGAAGGATCTTTTTCGATCACTTCTTCAAGTTTGAGTTCAGTAAGACCACCTGGGAATCCACTGTGGCGATAATATTTCTTCTGGGTCATCTTTTCGCCAGTTACTTTCAAGTTTTTAGCATTAGTAACGACAACATAGTCACCATTATCAATGTGTGGGGTATAAGTAACTTTTGATTTGCCCATGAGTTTATCAGTAATTACAACTGCTAATTTACCAAGTGGCAAAGTAGAAGCGTCGATTACCCACCATTCACGGCTGATTTCGCTAGATTTTTGAGAATAAGTTTTCATTACTTGTCCTCCTTCTTAGCAGTTTTTTTAGCAGCTGGTTTCTTAGCTTCAGCCTTCTTGGTTTCCTTTTCAGCCTTTGGAGCTTCAAATGAAATTTCGTCGACAAAGCTAATTGTACCCATCTCGGAATTATCTCCGCGGCGGTAACCAGCGTGTTCGATTCTGAGATAGCCAGAATCACGCTTAATTTGTGGTGCAATCACATCAACAAGAAGCGTTGCAGCCTCTAAATCATTTAGTCTTGCGATGATAAGACGGCGATTATGAAGATCACCTTTCTTAGCCATCGTAATCAACTTCTCAAGACCACGGCGAATTTCTTTCGCACGGGCAAGAGTAGTCGTGATACTTTGGTATCGAATCAGGGAGCACATCAGCCCACGTGTGAGTGCTAGCCTCTGATCGGTTTCACGGCCGAACTTACGACCTTTATATCCGTGGCGATGCATATTAAATATTTAACTCCGTTAACTTTTCTTTA
>CAZCPT010000010.1:0-27675 GCA_964499905.1 uncultured Candidatus Saccharibacteria bacterium
CATAGTCTCGATACCCAAAGTAAGTGGGGTAACATCGAGAAGGAGAATATCCTTGACGTCGCCTTGGAGGACGCCACCTCGAATAGCGGCACCTACGGCCACGACTTCATCTGGGTTTACACCTTGCATTGGGTCCTTACCGAAGTAGTTTTTAACTTTTTCAACTACGGCTGGCATACGAGTCATACCACCAACCATGACGATTTCATCGATATCCTTGGTGGTGAGCTTGGCATCTTTCAAGGCCTTTTCGACTGGGCCGGTGAGGCGATCGAGAAGGTCAGATACGAGCTCTTCAAGCTTAGCACGGGTAAGAGTGTGTTCGAAGTGCTTTGGACCATCGGCATCAGCAGAAAGGAATGGAAGGTTGATGTCGGTAGAAGTGGAGGATGAAAGCTCTTTCTTGGCCTTTTCAGCTTCATCCTTTACACGTTGCATAGCGGCAGCATCACCACGGATGTCGATACCGGATTCCTTCTTAAATTCATCAACGAGGTAATTAACAATGATGTTATCGAAGTCTTCGCCGCCGAGGTGGGTATCACCGTTGGTGGACATCACTTCAAAGACACCATCACCGAGCTCGAGAATGGAAACATCGAAAGTACCACCACCAAGGTCGAAAACTACAATCTTTTCGTCTTTCTTGGACTCAAGACCGTAGGCAAGAGCGGCAGCAGTAGGCTCGTTAATAATACGCTTCACTTCAAGACCGGCAATTTTACCAGCATCCTTGGTTGCTTGGCGCTGAGAATCATCGAAGTAGGCTGGGACAGTAATAATAGCTTCGGTAACTTTGTCGCCAAGAAATGCTTCGGCGTCAGCTTTAATCTTTGAAAGCACCATGGCAGAGATTTCTTCCGGAGTGTATTCTTTGCCATCCATTTCTACGGCTACGCCTTGGCCTTTTTTCACGATTTTGTATGGGCTGATTTCAAGGTCACGCTGAACTTCTTTATCGTCGAACTTACGGCCGATGAGACGCTTGATACCATAGATGGTGTTCTTTGGGTTGGTAACGCGTTGACGTTGAGCAACTTTACCTACTAGACGTTCGCCTTTTTTAGTGACGGCAACAACAGATGGAGTGGTACGGTCGCCTTCGGCATTTGTGATAACTTCTGGCTTACCAGCCACCATGTATGCAAATGCGGAGTTAGTTGTACCGAGATCAATTCCAATGATTTTAGACATTTTTCCTCACTTTCGTTAATTTTGTTTAGCACTCGTAGTGTGTGAGTGCTAATCTTTCTCTATTGTAGTAAACTAGCACTCATTTGTCAATAGTGCTAATTGTAGATTTTTTATGATAAAAACATTGACTTTTTTAAAAAAACGGTTATACTTATAAGTACAAAAGGTCAAAATAAAAACATTAAAAAGGAATAATATGAGTCTCCACACTAATAAATACTCTATTTTTAGAGTTTTATCGGTTGGTATTTTGTTGATACCATCAATTTTAAACATTACTAATACTTCTGCGGCCATTCGCTCATGTAATAAATCAGCTAAAACGATTACGGAAGCTGTTTGTATGCAGGATATGAATGATGAGGTTTTGACGAGCATGGTTCTAGAACAGCAATATGTCTTGAGAGATTCACGTGATAATAAAACTTACTCTGTGGTGAGGCTTAAGGACGGCCATGTGTGGATGACGCAAAACCTTGATTTTGACCTTAATTCCAATGTCACTCTTACTCCGAATGATACGGATATTAAGAGTAATTTTACACCAGCTATTTCAACCGAAGAGTGGAGCGGTTGGACAATGTCGACTCTTTCTGGTGATGGTGAGGATGTGTCTGGAGAGGGAAACTATTATTACGAACCATATTCTTATGATGTTGGTGATTTATATTGGAATGGCGAAAGTACTGTACCTAACCTTAATAGTCCCGATGAAACAACGGAGGGTATTGAGGAAACTACAGTTAATCTAATTGAAAATACAAGTTTGACAGGTGAAAGATACTATCATCTAGGAAACTATTACAACTGGACGGCTGCTGTAGCATCTAATGACACAAGTGAATTTACTGAAGAATTTGGGGAAGCAGATCAATCTATCTGCCCAGCGGGGTGGACGTTGCCACTTACTGTTAAGGATTCTAGCCCTATCTTACCGCCAATTGATATTGATGTCCCAGTGTTTGTAGAGACTGGTGATAGTGAAGTTAGGATTACTAGTGGAGTAGCAGATTTAGCGAGTGTATATAATATATATGTTACGGCTGCTGGTGGATGGGATAATTTCTCAGCAAAATCGAGCCCATTTTATGTAAACTATTCTGGTATAAACATGGATTATGTCGGTGGATACGGAGCGTATTGGGCCAGAGATTATGTCTTATCTGGTGGCGGCGAAGAAGAAAAAGGGGCGTTCAAGGCTACAGACGTCTCTGGCGATAACGAAGGAAGGTCAGAAAGAATTAGTGGCTTTTATGGTAGTGTTGATGATTATTATGCCGAAAGCGATTATGCCGATGCGTATTGGCCAGTAATGACTATCCGCTGCGTGGCTCGTGCTAATGAAATAATCGAGGCAAATTGGGAACAGGGTGAAGAACACCAAATCGGCGACGACGAAGAGGGGATTTTGAGAGTTGAAATACCAGTCGGTGATGATATAGAAGAAGTTTTCTTTGATGACGAGATGATAGATGCTACATCTGGTATTGAACTAGTCCCAGATGAGGAGAACGAAGGCGTATTCAGATTTATCTTCCCAAGTGAGTTCTTAGATGAATTATCCGAAGGTGATCACACTGTTCGCTTAGTCTTGACTAGCGGTAGAACGGCTCAGGCGACTTTGACTGTGGCAAAAACCGTTGCGGTGCCAAACACTGGTTCATTTACGGCTGAATCTTCATCAAATAGCGAAGATAGAACACTTATTACGATCATCGCCAGCTTAGCAATTGCGGTTGCAACATCAATTATGATGGCTCCGGTAATCTACAGCGGTATAAAAAAGATAAAAAAGTTATAAAGGAGGGAATAAAATGAGTATGAAAAAAATCATTCTCCCAACTATAGCTCTTGGTGTGGTTTTAGTCCCGACGCTATCTACTAACGTTCATGCGGCAAACATCAACTGTAATACGTTTGCAAAAACTATTGATGAAGCTATTTGTATGCAAGATATGAACGATAGTGTGAAAGAAAGTATGGTGCTTGAAAGACAATACGAATTGAGAGATAAGAGAGACGGAAAGAGATATTACATTGCAAAGTTAGCAGATGGCAATGTTTGGATGACGCAAAACCTGGATTTTGATATTGATAAAAACATAACTCTTACTCCAGAGGATACGGATGTAAAAAGCAATTGGAAACCGAAAGAATCGACCTATTGGGTAGATGATTTGATGGAATCAGAACCAGAGCCGACGCCACAGCCAAAAAGAAATGGAGCTTCTGAAGTATCTGAAGATATATCGGAAGAATGGTATAATCACCAACATTCAGTTGATGTAGGTGATTTGTATTGGGATGGTACCATTGTGGACAATAATGTGTTATCTCCTGCTGATGATATTTCTGGGGTAGTACCAGAGTATGAGATAGGAAACACGGCGACTTCTGGGAATCGTCATTATCATTTAGGTAATTATTACAACTGGCTAGCAGCGACCGCATCTGACGATGATACCTCATTTCTTGAAGCGATTGAAGGTGACGCAGAACAATCTGTTTGCCCGGCAGGGTGGACTCTACCTTCGTTGTATGGTAACTTTTTACAGGGTCGAAGTATTTCTAGCGAGAAACCAAGTGTCGCTGATTTAATAATGGCATATTACTATGACGAGGGGACTGATACTTATGCATGGAAGACCGCCCCGGAGGGTGCCCCGCTTTACCTAAATTTTTCTGATAATTATGATGGGAATGTTGGTTCGAGTGGATCTATTTGGACTAGTAGTTTTATCAATAGAAATGGCACATTGGAAGGAGGGTATGCTGAGCCTCAACCTGAGCTTGCACTCACAGGGAGCCCTATAAAGGGTTATATGTCCTATTATTACAGTGATGATGTGGATTATAGTAGGGTCGAGGCCGATATGATGGTAACATCAGTTCGTTGTGTAGCTCGCTCTCGCGTAGCTGTAGATGCAAATTGGGTCAAGGGACAAACCTATGACGAAGAAGATCCAGAAGAAGCCGTTCTTCTAATTGATGCTAATATAGACGAACTAGATTCAATTACGCTCGATGGCGAATTGGTTTCAGAAGGAGCTAATATGGCTGTAGCGCCTGATGATAACGGCGGTTTTACGGTGACATTTGCGCCTGAGTTCCTAGAAACTTTAGAAGAAGGTGACCATGTAGTGCGTGCAACTTTCACTTCTGGTAATTCGGTGTATGCTAAGTTAACAGTTTCGAGGACGTCAATTGCAGTGCCAAACACTGGTGCTAATACCGCGGATGTGGCATTTATGAATGATAACAATAACCTAATGACGGCAATTGCCTTTACTGTAATTTGTTTTGGCGTGATGGCTGTGGTTTATCGCGCTACCCATTCGAAGTTTAAGGGATTCTAAACTCTACCCCTTGAGTGTGATATAATATATATATGGCAATTGAGAGGCTAGTGGAGCCGACGGCAGCTAATGATTCTGAAGAGGCGAAGATTGAAATTTCGCTTCGTCCAACGACTTTCAAAGAATATATCGGCCAAGAGCATCTCAAAAACAACTTGAAGCTAGCAATTGATGCAGTAAAAAAACGAAATGATGGTTCTACTCTAGATCACGTGCTTTTGTATGGTCCACCGGGGCTTGGTAAAACAACGATGGCGGGAGTGATTGCGCACGAACTTGGGGCATCGCTTCGTGTAACGTCTGGGCCGGCGATTGAAAGAGCAGGAGATCTTGCATCTATTTTAACTAATCTTAAAGATGGCGATGTGTTATTTATCGATGAAATTCATAGGCTTCGCCGAGCGGTAGAAGAGGTGCTTTATTCTGCAATGGAGGATTACAAACTCGATATCGTGATTGGTAAGGGTCCTGCAGCAAGAAGTGTAAGACTTGATCTTCCACATTTTACGGTAATTGGTGCGACCACTAGAACTGGTTCTCTTGCGGGGCCACTAAGAGACAGATTTGGGATTATCCATCGACTTGAATATTACAAAGAACCGGAAATTGAACAGATTATTGGTAGGACGGCAGGGATTTTAAATACTGAGATTAGCCCAGACGCAACGGAACTGCTTGCAACACGTTCTCGCCTTACACCGCGCATTGCAAACCGTTTGTTTAAACGGGTTCGTGATTATGCTGATGTGAATGGTGACGGAATTATTGATAAGGTGATTGCGGAGAAGTCACTAGAACTTATGGAGATTGATTATCTGGGGCTTGATCCGGCGGATAGAAATATGCTCCGTTTGATGTATGATAATTATGGGGACCGTCCGGTAGGTCTCACGACAATTGCGGCGCTTACGGGTGACGAGGCGACCACAATTGAAGATTATTATGAACCGTATCTATTACAACTTGGACTTCTGGCTAGGACGCCAAGAGGCCGAGTGATAACGGAAAAAGGAAAAAGCCATTTGAAAGGAGATAAATGGACAAAAATCTAGTACAAATTCGTCATGCTAGGAGCATGAAGGACTTTCCGTATCTAAAACTCGAAGAAGACGAGTATGTGGAGTTTGCCTTTAAAAGGGCGCGAGTTTGTTTTATGCTGATTTTTGGTGGGGTAGCCGCCGGGCTGATTTTAATTCTTGCTATCTTCTTATTGGTCTTGATGAGCCAAAAGTCCCTAGACACAATGGGCCGTAATTTTATGTATATATTATTATTAGTACTTGTGGTAACGGCCGTAATTGTGGCTTGGGTGGCGACGATGGTGTTTTCAAGAAACAAGCTATTTCTCACAAATAAGCACGCGATACAATTTATTATGAAATCTCCGCTGGCAACTTCCATCAATATTATTGATCTTGCGTCCGTAGAAGATGCGAGCTATTCGCAGAGCGGTATATTACAAAAATTCTTTAAATACGGCACGCTTCGTCTTTCCACTGTGGGTGACGAAACAACTTATACTTTCCCATTCTCTGATATCACACCAGCAGAATTAAAAGCAGTATCAAAATTAATTTCTTCTAAGAAGGATAAAGATTAATTACGACTATTTTTAATATAGGCGTCTTCTTTTTCGAGTTCGGCTTTTAGGACGTATTCTTTACATTTGCCTTTTTCGCAGTTGGCTGGGGTGTAGGAATAAGAGCTGGCACCGTCTCCGATGTTAATACCAGACGGGTCGCTCCAGAGAGCTGGGTCGATATAAGGGATAACTTCTTCGTTGATTACTTCTGGGTAATATTTATTCTGCTTATAGAAGCCTTCTTCTAGAGCATAATACATGGCGTTGATGGCGGTCTTTCTGTCTTCGTCTCGCTCCATGGCGTCTAGGTTGGATTTTTGGATGAAGAAGAGAATGATAAGAAGTGAAGCAAAAATTGCGACAATGATGATTTCTAGTACGGTAAAGCCCTTTTTCGTGTTCATATCTTTATTATATCATGATTCTATGGTATAATGAAAAAACGTGGTACCGTAGCTCAGCAGGTTAGAGCGTGGGACTCATAAGCCCGAGGTCGGTGGTTCGATCCCACCCGGTACCACCATACATAAGCTCCAGCAGGAGTTTTTTTGTTGGGAACCACCGGGCTTCGCCAACGGTGGTTCGATCCCACCCGGTACCACCATTTTTTAATGTCTTTTTCTGGTGGCGCGGAGCCTGATGCGGTAGGCGATTAAGACAATAGCACCCATTGCTAGTAATAAGAAGATAAAGAGTACGATTCTTGGTGTGATGATAATGATTTGGGATTTTTCGATAACCTGGTCTAGGTAGCGGATTTTGTAATTAAAATTATAGATGCCAAAGGCGGGGGTGTTTTCCCATTTTACTTCGATTTCTTTAGAGGATCCCGGGAGGATGGTGTCGATTGAGGTATCGGCGTAGAGCTGTTTGCCGGAGAGAGAAGTGACTTCGAAGTTGGTAGAGGTTTGGAAGTCGATATTACCGGCGTTATTTACAATGTATTTTAGTTTAAGTTTTTCATTAGTGATAAACGGGTTTATCTCGATGTTATCGATGTGGCCTTCGCTTCTAAATTCGCCAGAGATTGTGGCGTAAATCAGCATGCCGGCTCTCGTTACAGTTTGAATATCGTCATCATTTTTTTCTGTCGGGATGGTTTCGGTGAAAATAGTGGCGTATTGGCCGCCAGGTGGGGCGTTTTCTGGGACGACGATTCTGTAAGAAACCTTTTTAGTTTTCTTTGCTTCGATTTTAAAGGTGACGCTTTCGCGATAGGCGCCGGCGTCGTTTTGGATCATGATCCATTTAGAGAGTTTAGTGTAATAGCTTTCATTTTCAAAGTTACGGGTATCACCTTCGTTAGAATATGGGGTAGGGTAGACTTTAAAGGTGATGGTTTCGTTACCATAGTTTGTGATTTCGATGGTGCCAGTCTTTTTTTCTTTTTGGTTAAGGGAAACGCGACGTGAGGTTGGCGAGATTTGGAGAGGGGGAATGATAGGCGCTTCTTCCTCGGCAAAAGCGGAGGCGAAAAAGAAGCAAGGGAAGAGAAAGATGATGGAAAAAAGTATACTAAGATGAGATCTCGTTATTCTGTTCTGTTTCTTTTGAAAAATCTTCATTAATCTTAATCTCTTCTTTATTTTCTGGATTTTCGGCTTTTTCCACCTCACCTAAATCTACTACTATTGTATCATCTGTGGAGGATTCTGTGGTCGCTTCTTCTGGAGCTGAACTTTCCGGATCTGGCTCTGGGGCTGGGGTGTCGGCGATACAACGGACGGAGTAACCGATATATTTAGATAAGGAAGAAATAGTTAGTTGGCTTGTATAATAAAATGCTTTTGAAGAATAACTGTATGAAGGGATGGTTGATGACCAATAATAACCATATGTACCGACATTAGATTGCGTTGTACCAGAATAACTGCCACTTTTAACAAAATTGAGAGGATAATTTGATAAACTAAGAGTATCATTTATTGCGATTAGATTTGTATATTCTCCGTTGGCGCCAGCTGTTGGTAAATGCCAACCTTTTGGACAAATTGAGCTTCCGGTTATATTTGTTTCAATGCTAGTATAGTAATAGCTAGTATCCGCTGCCGCTGCAGCCCACGTATAGTAATTGCCATACGAATAGAGCGGGTCACTAAGTGTATATGTACTGGTAGTGAGTCTATTATCTGTTACTGTTGGGTCGGTGCTGCGACTAGCTGTGTTTGAATTATTATATCTTGGGAATCGATATGATTGATAAGACCCAGTAATATTGCTAGTACTATAAAGGCTATTGCTGGTTGTTGTTGAAGAAAAGTTTTGCGATTCTGGATCGGCGAGTGTTGTAAATACACCATTAAACCCTTGCGTATTGTTGGAATCCATTACTACCGTAACAGTGTCGCCATTTTCTTCATAAGTATTATCTAGGCGTAGATTTTCCATCATCCAACAGTTACTGCCTCCATTTGCGTCATCTATGTATTTTGCTACAGTATAAACATCTTTATCACGAGTATCAGTTAACGCAACAACTTCATTATTATTTAATGCCGAGCAATCGAAGTCTTGCATAGTTCCACTTGGTGCTACCCATACAGCGTATATGGTAATAACACCATTTACATTGTTTGCGGCAGTATCTGTAGTAATAAGAGCTTTTTCGTTTGGCCCATAAATTACCGAGTTGCTGTTAACTGTGGCATTGCTATCGAAGCTCCAGCCGGCAAATCCGTAGCCATCTTTACTATAGTTTGAAGCGAATAAAGTTATTCTATCTCCAATTCCAGCATTAATATGTGTAACATTGGTCATTACGCCTGCATCCGCTCCGTTGCCGTCATAAACTACTGTATAAAGTGATGTCCACTGAGCATATAAATCGATGGTGGTAGGTATGGTGATGTTAGATGGCACAGGATACTGTGTGTTAGGATAATAAATGGTTCCTGTTCCGTCTGGTGACGTACTCCAGAATCCAATCTTTGTGTCACCAGATATACTTGTAAACGTGGTTGAGCTTCGAGTGGTTAAATTGTTGCCTCTATAATGAATACTGGTGGTGGTGCTATTATTGGCGTCATTTGAATGATAAATTATGGTGTACGAAGGATCCCATTGAGCGTATAGGGTTATCTCGTCTCCATTTTGGAAACCATATTTGTATAAATTATCGTCGGTTGCAACTGCAATCCCCGATCCGTCTGACTTAGTATTCCATCCTCTAAAAGTAAATCCTTGACGGTATATATAGGTTGATGAAGAATGACTATACGTTTTTGCAACGTCTATTTCAACATCGACTTGGTCGGGAAGTGTCCCAGGGGATGGATACTCGGCGCTGTCGTTTTTATCATAATGTATTGTCATTGTACCGTTAGATAAGACACATCTAACCGGTACCCCGTTGTATTTATAAGTATTTAGAGATGCACTATAGCCATTTGATGTGCCGTAGATCATGGAATAATAAGTTGGGTCGGAATAGGAGCCATTGGTTTTTACTGTTGATGTCCAAAGATAGATGTTGGTGCCTTGGTTCGAAAAGCTACTTTGGCTTAGAAGACCACTTAAAGTAAAATTATATGGTGCTGCTGTGAACTTAGATGTTTGGTTTAATCCAGCATAGCTTGCAAGATTTTGATACAAGTTAATGGTAGGCAGATTCCAGTGAGCTGGGCATACTGAAGATGGTGGATTAACTCCGGAACTGTTGTAAGCCTTGGTACTTGCGATAGCTGCTGCCCAGGAATAATAATGGCCATAAGTTTCGTCTATGTAGATTTGCGGAGTAGTGTAATTGTTCGTCACGAATGTTTCTTCGCTTGCTGGGAATATGAATAGCCCGTCATAAATATCGGTATCACTAGGCATTAATAGTTTTTCTTCATTATCACCAAATGCAAGATTGCTGGTCAGCCAGACATTATTATCGTCAAGTAGAGAAACATTATATGTTTTTCCATCTCTTTTATCTATTAAGCTATAGGTTTCTTTAAGTATCATATTGTTTTTTATGTCTAGGTTCATGTCTTGCAAACAGACCGCATCGGTGCTAGTATTTCCGGTACCAATAGTGGTGGCATCTGGATTACAAAATGTATCGGTCCATAATGCGTACAGTGTTACGGATGGGTTGCTTGCTATATATGTGTCATTCGGCGATAGTGTGTTTCCGTCTTTATCGATCCAGCTGGTAAAAGTATAACCGGTCCTTGTCGGCGTCGTATTCGAAATGTGTTCTGTGTAGCCAGTAGAATTTTCAAATGTTTGTGTTGTTGGTCCAGTTTCGCCGCCGTTCAAATTATAGTTGATAGTGTAAGTTGTGTTATTGTTTGCAACGCAACGTATTGCCGCTCCTACAACTTTGCTGGCCGATGAAGTTCCGGAGGATGTCATCGTATAAGCAGAACTCTTTGTATTTACACCAGAATTGGAAAATGTTGATGTCCAATAATAACTGTTTATACCTCGATCATAGGATGCTGGATAATAATCGCTTACAGAATAACTATGTGAGCTGTTTGTTGGTCCAGTTTCAAATAAGCCAGACTTTATGATGTTTATTGGGTATGATGTGAAAGAGTTTGTAAAAGTTTTTAGATTTGCTACGTCTCCACCAGTATTACCACTAGGCAATCGCCATCCAAGTGGACAAATGCTCCCCTCAACGTTAGTATTTGTAACCCCTTCCCATAAGCCATTACCAGCCGTTGCGGTGAACCAGTTATACATTACACCATACGAGTACCATGATTTATCTTGGTGTTCTCCCCACATGTTGGTACTTGTATTATTATAGCTAGCTTCGTTATCTCTATTAATGTTACCTAGACCAACATTGATTTGTTCAACTTCATTTTGATTATATGAGGTAATATTTCCGATTCTCTTCCAGTCCTCAGCAAAATCACTGGCATTTAGAAAAATATTTTTAGGATTATTTGTATTAAGAGGAGTTATTTCGTTTACGGTGCCATCAGTGATTGATTTGGCACCGACTATTGTTTTATTGTCTGCAGTCTGGCCGTATGCTGCAAGTTGGAGCTTTAGGTTTTCGGTCATCCACCAGTTGCCGTCTGCAAGTTTTGCGATAGTGTATATATTATCGTCGCGTTCGTCTCTTAGCGCTAATACTGTTCCATTTGGGCTATTTGTATAATCACTATCATTGAACTGTTGGAATGTGCCGCTAGGTGCTATCCAAACAGCATAGAAAGTCACAACTCCATTAACATTATTAGAAATTATAGAATTTGTCACTTCGATTGTTTCGTTTGGGCCATAAATAGTATAGTTACTATTTGCTACCGCATTAGAATCTAAACTCCAACCAACAAAGCCATAGCCAGTTTTGCTATAATTTGGAGCGATCAAACCAATATTATCCCCTACCGAAATATTGTTTTGTATTGCGCTGGTCATGCTGCCTTCATCTGCTCCATTTCCATTGTATGTAAATGAATAGGTTTGAGACCATTGAGCATATAAGTCTAGGGTTTCTGGTTCAGTCATGCTTGATGATGCAGTATAATATGTTAAATGATTGTATGTTGTGCCTGAGCCATCTGGCATAGTGTTCCAGGAACTAATTTTCATATTCGTTGTAGCTGGTGTGAATGCATCATAATTCAAAGATCTCCAAGAAGTACCGGATTTATAGTCATATTCGTTAGTTGATTGATTTACATCATTAGAATGGTAGATGACGGTAAGGTTAGGGGTCCATTGCGCATATAAATTATATCTACCACTTAATGAGAGCACGGTTGCGCCAGTCGAAATGGTAGAACCTGTACCGTTTGCATTGGTATTCCAACTCTTAAATGTATAATGATTTCTGACAAAGCTATTACCGACAACTTTTCCTTCATTATATGAAACGGTTCTTTCAATTGTAGTTGGTGATGTTACTGGGTAATCTACGGAGCCATTCCCATGGTATGTGAGAGTTATGTTGCCATTGTTTGCTATACAACGTAGATTTCTTTTAGCTGTTTTATCTGCTCCTGCCGTTGAGGAGGTTCCGGTGTTACTGGTTTGGCTGATTACGGAATCAATGATATTAGCTCCCCACGCGTTAGAATTATAAGTTCCCATTGAAGTCCAAAGATACGAATTGTTTGTATTATATATATTGTTATTACTATAATAAAATCCACCTTCAATAATAAAGGAATAAGGTGGAGAATAGGGTGAGTTATTGGTGCTAAAATTAGCAGCTGATTGTAAATTAGTGTATTGGGTATTAGTTGGCAGATCCCAACCGAGTGGGCAGATTGAAGTAGTAATTTGGCCAGAGTTATCAGCAAAACTAGCGACTGAAGCATACCAAGTATAATAATTCCCAACAGTACTATTAGCTATATAGTTTGATGCAGATAATTCGAAAGTGGTGCCACTGCTAAGATCTGTATCATATGACGTTAAAAGCATATCTGTTCCATCGCCAAGCTCCAGATTTTTAGTCATCCAAACATTATTGTCGTCTAGTAAAGAAACAGTGTATTCTTTATTGTCACGAGAGTCTATTAATGTATAAGTTTCTTTTGAAGTCATATTACTTTTTACGGTGGTATTCATGTCTTGAAGGCATACTGCGTCTGTGGCATTATTCCCAGTATTAATGGTAGTGGCATTAGTGTTGCAAATGTCTTTTGTCCAGATTGCATAGAGCGTAGAGTTTTGGTCGATGGTTATAAAAGTACCGTTCGGAAGTACTTCGATGCCATTTTTGTCTGCCCAACCAGAGAATGTATAACCAGAACGAGTCGGCGTAATTGAGCTAACGGTATAGGTGAAATGGCCGGTTCCAGGAATAGCAGCAGCAGGTTCTGGGGCGCCAGTTCCACCATTGGCATCATATGTTAAAGTTGCGTTAACTATATCTTTTGAGCGACATTTTATGGCTTTTCCTTTGTATGCGTACCCACTACCCACGTAGACATCATTTGATAAGATATATGTTGCGTAATCGTTATAGTCATATGATCCTTTTGCGTTAGATACTGCATATTGAGAATACTCGCCCCTACCTTGAATTACAAAGGTCCATCCGTTGGTAATCTCTGTATGAAGGTAATCATATGAGCCAGACAATAAATAGTTTATAGGATATTTCAAAATATTTTTTGCTTTTTCAGCACGTGTACCGTTTAGTTGATTAGAAATAAAAGAAGTCATTTCTGAGCTTGTTGGGAGGCGCCACCCGCTTGGACATAGATCGCCAGTTAATTCTACAGTCCAGCCAGCCATTGCTGTCATCCATGAATAATAAACACCATAGGAATACCATGAACTATTATCATCATTATTAGTCGGTGATGGAGTTAACGACCTATTTATATTATTATTATTGTATCTGTAGTTCCAATACGAGCTACCCCAACTACTCCATTGCAGAGATGTAGATCCGCTATAGGTTGTTGCAAAGTATTCAGTTGGGTTATTCGTGTTATTTCCATTGATTGTGACGCTGTCGAGACTGAGCCTCATGTTTTCCATCATCCAACAATTGCCGTCACTGAGTTTTGAAATGGCGTAAGTGTTGTTGTCGCGAGTGTCAGTGAGGGCTACCACGTCGCCAGTAGACATAGAATTGCAACCCGCCCAGTCTTGAATATCGCCAGAGGATTCTAGCCAAATAGCAAAGAGCGGCATGACAAGATTATCGTTGGTGCTGTATTCATTATCAACATAATCTGGGGCGGTGATTTCTTCGTTTGGACCGTAGATTCTGGATGCGTTGTAAGTGCCGATAGTTTCGGCGGCATCTTCGTCGAATGACCAGCCGAGGAAGCCATAGCCGGTGCGGTCGAAGTTTGATGCATAAAGATTAACTGTGTCACCTTCAACGACGTCTTCATGATAGACCATATTCATGCTACCGCCGTCTGCATCGTTTCCGTTGTAGACTATAGTGTAGAGTTTTTTCCAAACCGCATAGAGCGTGGTGATGTTGGCAGTTTCTGGGTCAAGCGCTAATTCATCGCCAGGAGCGTATTCTGGTTCGCTGGCTTCGCTGTCTTCGGCCCAGCCCATAAAGCGATAGCCATCACGTTCTGGCTCGGCGTCGGACAAACTCACAGATAAACCACTGGTTGGTTCTGGTTCTGGATTTGGTGAAGGCATACCGGTAACTGTGTCACCATTAGCGTTAGCAACGTAGCTTACCATGTAGCCAACATCGTTGGCGGTGGCAGATAGAAGGAAGGTATTCTGGTAAGTACCTGGGACGGCGGTTAAATCTACAACTGCACCAAAAGTTAGTGTGGTGGTGTCTGCGTTATTGTTTGCAGCGTTAGTAGTAATAATAACATCTTCTTCATTTAGAGCTGGTGCTGGTTTGTAATCCGTACCGTTTAGGCTATAACCATAGGTATTATTAGTAAAGTTTGAAGAAGTGATGCTGCTTTGACCACTCCCTAAAGTAATAGTTGGGAGCGTAAGGGAACTGTTTTCAGTATTAACGAGGTTAGTTGAAGTACCGCTGGTAGAAATGGTAAGAGTGTAGCCGGTGTAGTTGGTGGTGGTAGAAGTGATGGTTTGTGAAACGGAGCCAAAGGCACCTGGGACCAAAGTAAGATTTGCGCTGCCACTTGGTGTGATGGAAATAGATGGATTAGCTGCGACACCCGGTTCGGCGAACGAATTATATGGGAGTAAATCTGGGTACATAACAAAAGAAAGCAGTATCAAAAACACCGCCGTTAAACTGGTGCGCAAAGCGAACCTACTTCTCTCCCATGTTTGTTTCATTTTTAAAATGTATGACCTGTAGATTGTTTTTATATGTTTTTTACTCTACTAATTATTATTATAAAGTGATTTTTTAAAAAGCGCAAGCATTTTATCATTTTTTCTTTAACTTGATAAGAAACCCACCATAATATAGAATTAAACTATGAAAAATAGACTTATTAAATATGCTCCATATCTGTTATTAGGTTTTTCTATTTTGACATTTTTAGCGTTGGTGCTAAAAAGAATTAATTATCCGATTTGGTTTGATGAAGGCTATTCGGCATATTTAATAAAAGGGAATTTAAGTGAAATTTGGGGGCTTACAGCAGTAGATGTACACCCGCCGTTTTATTATTATCTTTTAAAGATTTGGTCTCTAGCATTTGGCACGTCTCTTATTTCGCTTAGAATGATGTCTGTGTTTTTTGGAGTGGCATCAATAGTATTATTGTTCTTCTTGGTTAAGCATTGGTTTGGCAAAAAGCCAGCAGTGTGCGCCGCACTTTTGATGGCGGTTTCGCCGTTTTTGATTCGTTATGGAATGGAAATGCGAATGTATATGGTGATTCTTACGATAGTGCTATCGGCGACATTTATGTTGACGCTCGCGGTAGAGAAGGGTAAAAAGAGTTACTGGGTTTACTATGCGATTCTGGTGGCGCTTGGAATGTACACACATTATTTCACATTTTTGGTATGGCTAACGCATCTTGTGTATTTGCAGTTTGTTTTGAAAAAACCAGTTTATAAGGCGCCGATTGTTTTCTCATATCTAGGCGCGGTGCTTCTTTATCTTCCATGGGTTCCATCGTTACTGTCACAGATGCAATCAATTTCTGGTGGGTTCTGGATTCCGCCGGTAACAGCTGAAACGCCGGTAAATTTCTTGACAGATATTTTCTTCTTTAAGAGTGCCGGGGAATTAGCAGGACTTAGCGTAGTACTCGCAATTGTGTTTGCGCTGGTGTATTCTGTGGTGACGGGAAAAGCCTACAAGGTTCTTGCTAAGGCAGATAAAAAACAACTGGTTTTCTTGATGCTATTATTTGTATTGCCGCCAGTTTTACTAATTGTGGTGTCGCTAGTTTACAAGCCGATGTTTGTAGATCGTTATTTGGTGCCATCTAGTATTATCGCGTGGGTGTTACTTGGTGTGTCGTTAGTATTCTGGCCAAGAAAAAAGACGTTTGATAAATGCGCTTTAGTTTTCGCTACACTTGTAGTGTTAGTGTCTGCCGGATTTGGAGCACTAAATGTTCTAGACCGGGCGCCGGATTCTTACGTGGCAGATATCGTAAAATTGGTGAAAGAAAGAGATAGTACATCGGCAATTTTAGCGGACGATATTTGGGTGTTTTTGGGTGCAGCGATTTACACGAGTAAAACGACTCCGGTTTATGGGACGCTAGAAACGACGTTTACAAATGGTTGGGGTTCTGAGGAGCCAATGAAATATTATGAAGGAAAGCTTGAAAGAGCTGATTCGCAGGTTTATGCGACGCTGGAGGACTTTTTGAAAGGGAATGAAAGCTTTTGGTTTATCACTGAGAACCCGGATAAACTTCCAGCAGAGAATTTAAAAGTGATTGACGAAGTAAAAACTGAACATCATGTGGCCGTGAGACTAGAAAAATTGGTTAATTAGCTACGCATCGTATAGGGTTAGTATAAAATTTACTAGATTCATAAGTTGAAATGGTATTGTAACTTGTGTTAATTACCCAATTATTATAATTACTAGCATTATTTGAGAGTTGTATTTGGCCTGCACTTGTGGCTTGCGTTGCGGTTTGTCTTATGTAATAAGTATTTGTCCCGGATAGCATGTTGTAAGGGAATTTGAGGTGATCCCCGGTGAGTCCAGTGACCTGTGCTCCATAATATGACGTACTAACTTGGCCAAAATAAGAAAGAAGAGTATTTGCATCACCAGTAGTTTTATTTCCTGTTGGTAAACGCCACCCACTTGGACATATGTCTCCAGTGTCCGAGACTACTGTAGAGCCGTATTTGCCATATCCTGCTGTAGACGTGTACCAGTTATATAATACTCCATAAGACAACCAAGAACCGTAGCCGAAATTATGGTTTGGTCTTGGTTGTAGCTCGGTGTTTAAATAATCATTATCAAAGGATATTTGCCCAATTAATTGGCGGATAACTAGCAATTTTAAATATTTAATGCAAGACAGCCTTGGTTTAACACACAATAACCTTGAAGCAGGCAGAAAGATTCGCGAATATCCGTATAACTTTATTCTTGCTGGTCGGTATTATGGTGGCAGTGCGGCAGGACGTAACACGTTTACTGCTCATATGGCGAAGTCGAATGGCCTCTATACAAGAAATGCGTCAATACTCTCGTTAAATTTAACTAATGGTGCTAGATGGTACAATATAGAAACAGCGAAATGGAATGGATATCCGGTTCGCTGTTATGCCGCGACTAGTAATTAATTACTTAATCATTGATTGAAGTCGATTAAAACGATGCTCTGCTTTTTGCACATCTTCCCAAACAGAATTCTGCTCGGCTTGCATGGCTTTTAATTCTTTGGCGCCTTTGCCGAGCTTTAGATGTTTTCCAAAGAACCCTAGGCTTTGGTATTTTTGATGGATAGCTTCGTTCATCTCATTGTAATGGCCTCTTTGTTTTTGCAGGTCATCAGCGTAGTATTTAACAATTTCATCCGAAGCAATCTCTTCGGGTTTACGTTTTGTTTTGCCTTCACCGGCTAAATCTTTTAATGCTTGGTCAAAATAGGCTTCATCACTGGATAGATGCGGGGCAAATTCCTCTACTTTACCACCGGTGGTTTCTTCTACATAGCTTTCGATGTCTGCACGGTTTTTAGAAAAGCCTTTAATTAAATCTGCGCCAGTAATGCCGGCTTTAGTTTCTGGTTTCTCAGTTTCTACCTGTGTGGGCCTTTCTGCTGGTGGTGTCATTTGGTCTGCCATCTCTGCAACGCTTTCCCAGCCAGTTGGCGCATCTTTAGTTTCATTACTTAATTTTTCAAAACCGTTTTCCATAATAATATTGTAGCATAAAAAAATGGTACACCCGGGGGGATTCGAACCCACGACCCCTTGTTCCGAAGACAAGTGCTCTAATCCACTGAGCTACGGGTGCGCCGCGAATTAATTATATCATTTTTCTGGTTTTTCGCCAGTTTCTTCGATGTAACGCTTAATGAACGGCATTTTGCTGAGATAATTCTTCCACATACTTACATATGAACCTTTACTGTTTTCCCATTCGCCGTAGCCGCCAGTTTGATCTGGATATTCGTAAAGTGGCGTACTGAGGTCGCCGTTATAACCCCATTTGGTACGACAGCCGGTGGAACCAACTTTAGCTGAAGTTTCAATATTACCAATCCAGGCCTGTCTTTCTCCATTTATTTCTGTTTCGCATAGGGAATAAAGTAAGCTGCCATCGTGAGAAGGATAAACTCTGGTGGTGAAATCACCGTAGATTTTTGAATTGGATTTATAGGACAATATTTCTTGGTGATAATTTGGAGCGATTTCTTCGCTATAATCTAATTCTTCTGGTGGAGCTTTTTCTTCGGAGCCGCCAACGAATTCGAAACTGCATTTTTTGTCGGTTTCTTCATAAAAATCACCGCGTAGCTCACCATAAGTTTTGGCGCGGCTATGAGCGAGTTTGTCTTGATAAAACTTGGCGGTGCCAAAGAAACAAAAGTCTGCCATGCGGCGGCCTTCGGGCTGGACTTTGTCCATTTCTGAAATGGTGCTGAGGCGTTTTTGAAGTTCTGGTGGCAAGGTTAAGGCTTCTTCGTTATTGCCTTTACCAAACCAAATACCATGGCCGCTATTGTATCCATAGTCTGGGCAGTAACGCCAGAGCCCAGCCGAGTTTGAGCGATAGTAAGCGCGGGGCTTAACTTTACCGTCTGGTGTTTCGACGTATGCGAGACAGGCGTCGCGGCCTTGAACTTTAAAGCATTTAGAAAAATTAAAACTAGTGCCGTCGATATTTGTTTCGTAATGCGGAGCGAGACCAGCGTTAGCGAGAGTTTCGGCGGTAAGAACATGTTTTTCATCGCCGATAGGGAATGGGTCGCCGTCGATTTCGGTTTTTTGTAATAATTCATCAATGCGTTCGCTAGGGATTTGCGCATAGGTTTCAGCTTTTTCGTGAAGAGTTTTCACGGCGCCTTCGTATAAACCTCGAATACTTTTTGCTTTTTCAATATCCTGTGAAGCGGGGAGATTTCTAAACATGTCGTCATAATAAAACTCATCGTCATAGGCGCCTTTTTTAATACCGTTTAGCATACGATTGTATTCTTCATCGGGCACTTTGTTTAACATGCCGAAGTGTTTTGGGTCTTGCCAATAAAGAGCACGGAGGATTTTATCTTCTTGATAACTAAATAATGACGGGTCGATTGGCTCTTCTTCAACGTCAAACGATTTCTTTTCGCCAGCAAAGGGAACTGCTTTAGTGGAATCCCAGTTTGGCTCGTAGGGTTCCAAAGATTCATCTTGTTTTACTGTTTCGTGCTTTCTTGGGAAGACATTGAACTTCATTTTATTCCTCTTTGTTGGTACGCCCAGGGGGATTCGAACCTCTAACCTTCAGCTCCGGAAGCTGACGCTCTATCCGGTTGAGCTATGGGCGCTTACCATATATATTATATCAGGCGATAGGTGGGTGGTTGAAGTTTTGTTGGTTTTATGAGAGTTTTTTTAGATGTGCGCGTTTTTTAAATATCTCCACCAATCATATTTATTAGTGGCTTTTGCGGTAGGGATAATTAGTGGGACGATTCTGGCGCTAGTTTTTCGAATCAACTATTTTGCTTCTTTTTGGTGGGTGATTTTTGTGTTTATTGTTTTTAATTATGCTTTTTATAAACCAAAAGTAATATATGTGGCAGTGATGTTGATTGCTGGGATGGTTTTAGCGTTTTTTCGAGCATCCAGTGAATTAATTGGTGAATATAATATACGACAGTTTTTTGATAAAACCGTGACGGTAACTGGCACAATTGACGGCGATCCGGAAACCGATGAAAAAGGGACAAAGTTTAAATTAACTAATTTAGCGTTTGGTAAAAGTGGAGAGGTTAGCTTGGCTGGAAGCCTTTATATATCAGAATATAAGAATGAAAAACTAGCGCGAGGTGACACGGTAAAACTATCTGGAAAATTAGCAGCTGGATTTGGGACTTACGCTGGTTATATGTATCGGCCAAAAATAGTTGAGCACTTACGACCTGAGCCAGGAGATTTGGTTCTTAAGGTTCGGAACTGGTTTGCGGATAAAATTAAGAGACTAATTAATGAGCCGGAGGTGAATCTTGGAATGTCTTATCTTCTTGGTATGAAGTCTGGGCTTCCGGATGATTTAAATGAGGATTTAAGAATTGTGGGGCTAGTACATATAGTGGTTGCGAGTGGGGCGCACCTTTCGATTTTGGTTAGTATTGCGAAGAAGCTTTTTGGTAAGATTTCGCGGATGGCGACACTGATTTTTTCAATTCTTTTTATTTTATTTTTTATGGCGATGGTAGGGTGGACGCCATCGATTCTTCGAGCTGGCGTGATGGCGATTCTTACTTTAATTACGTGGTATGTAGGGAGAAAGATAGCGCCACTTAGAATGATTATTTTGGTGATGGCTATGACGCTAATTATGAATCCGATGTTTATTATTAATCTAGGTTGGCTTTTGTCGTTTGCAAGTTATGGTGGGATTATGATTCTGGGACCGAAACTTACTAAATTTTGTTATGGCGAGAAAAAGCCAGGGTTTATTGGGAGTACGGTAGTAACTACGATTGCGGCTACATTAATGACGCTACCGATTACACTATATTATTATGGTAGCATGTCGCTAATTTCTGTTATCGCGAATCTTTTGATTTTGCCGACTTTGCCGTACGCGATGGGGCTAGTTTTTCTCACTGGCGTGGTGGCAGGGATTCCGGTTGTTGAAACAGTAGTTTCGTTTGTAGCAACTAGGTTACTAGATTTTCATATTCTGGTTGTAGAGTTTTTTGGCGATATGAAATATTTTTTGGTAAGCATTTCACCTTACCAAGCGGGCGTATTTTTAATATATATTATTATTGTTTCGCCGCTAACTTATAGATTCTTGAAAAAGCGCCCAAATAGACAATTAATAGATAATATGGTAAAATTAAGGGAATTGAAATAATTTTTGATTGGGAGAAAATATGTCAGGACACAGTAAATGGGCAACGACAAAGCGACAAAAAGCAGTAGTTGATGCTAAGCGCGGCGCTTTGTTTACGAAAATCGGTAACCAGATTGCAATTGCAGCACGTGCTGGTACTGATCCTGCTATGAACCCAAGTCTTGCAATGGTGCTAGAAAAAGCTCGCCTTGCCAACATGCCAAAGGCAAACATCGAGCGCGCAATTGCTCGCGTGGCAGATAAGTCTGCAGCAGCTCTCATCGAAGAAGTTTATGAAGCATATGGTCCTGGTGGTGTAGGCATTATTATTGAAGTTGCTACGGATAACAAAAATCGTACGATGCCAGAGGTGCGTCATACGCTTGATAAAAATGGTGGCCGTATGGCAGAGCCAGGTAGCGTGATGTTCCAGTTTACGCGTAAGGGTGTAATTGAGATTTCCGAAAAGGGCGAAGATGCTCTTATGGTAGCACTTGATGCTGGTGCCGAAGACGCAGTTGAAGAAGAGGACTGCATGGTAATTTATACGGCTTCGTCTAATCTTATGAAGGTACGCGGTTCTTTGATTGATGCCGGTATGACGGTGACTTCAGCAGAACTACAATATGTGCCAAATAATTATGTGCCGGTAGAAGGTGAAAATGCGGAAAAGCTCGAGAAGCTTCTTTCTGCTGTTGATGATCTTGATGACGTGGTAAACACCTACACAAACGCCGAATAATATGATATAATAATCGGTGGAAAGGTGGCCGAGTGGTTGAAGGCACTGGTCTTGAAAACCAGAGATGGAAACATCCGCAGGTTCGAATCCTGTCCTTTCCGCCATTTTAAGAAAGAGAAAAGTCATGGCAAGAAAAGTTACTTTAAAGCCGGTTGCTAAGCAAAATCGCAACAACAACCACAAGCATAGCGACAAGCGCAAACATCCACGTTTGAAGAATGGTCGCTAAAATAAGCCCAGCGGGGCTTATTTTTGTTTGTGGCTATGTTTATGGTTATGATGGTGGTTGTGGCGACACGGATGACCTTCGAGACCATATTTTTTAGTAATTGGATCCTTGAAAAAGAGATTTTTTGGTGGGAAGAAAGAAAAAGCGAAATACACAAATAGTTCAATAATGAGCATTACTACAGAAACAATAATGCAGAAAAGTGGGGCAACATAAAGATTTAGAAAATGGAAGAAAACTAATTGCGAGCAAATAATAGTGATACAAAAACAAATAATATCAACTGGAAGAATAGCTTTTTTAGTGAAAGCTGTGTATGAGTAAAATAGGGCCGGAATAAGAAGAATAATAGTAGACAAACAAAGGACCGAAGCAATAAGTAGGTATGGTGTCCAGCCATAATGAAAACCGCAGATAATGAGCCAAATAAATGTTGGTGTCATAGCGATTTTAATGTGTTCCCAAACGCTTTCGTTGACGGCGGCGAAAACTGCGACGCATTTATTATGGTGGCTCCACTCATAGATAAAATGAAGAAGTGTGCCAACGATAATAATACCAAAAATGCCTAAATACATCATAAGCATATTATAGCATAAAAAAATGGTAGGCCCGGCTGGAATCGAACCAGCATTGTATCCTTAGAGGGGATATGTCCTATCCGTTGAACGACGAGCCCGCCGTGCTATATATTATACCTTATTCTTCTGGTTTTCTCAACTTATAATAGATAGATGGAGCAAAACGGATCGGTGCAAGAGCGGTTTGAGCGGCACCTTCCATTTTGACGAGATTGTCGGTTTTGAAGACTTTTTTCAGGGTTTTGCTACGGAAGTTAGAGACAGAAAGCACGCGTTCGCGCTTGAAACCGGTTTTATCAAAGATTTCTTCAACATATTTTGGATGATAGTTATAAAAACCATCGGCGGAGATTTCTTTGTAATTAGCAACATCTTTACTAAATGGGTTTACTTTTGAACGGAAGGTGACAAAGCGAGCCATTTTTGGAAGAGTGCGTTTGTTGGCAACTTCGATTACGGCAACGCCACCTGGTTTAAGAACGCGATAAAGTTCAGCAATGGCTTTTGGCATATCTTTTAGGTGGTGAGTAACACGGACCATCATCAGGCCATCAAGTTCATTATCCTTAAATGGGAGTTTATAAATATCACCAGCTTTAGTTTCGATTTTGTCGCCATAGATTTCTTTGGCTTGAGCGAGTTCGGTTTTGGAATAATCAAAGATAAAAACTTTGCGGGCGCGCTTCAAATATTCATTAGCAAGGCGACCATAACCACCGCCAATGTCGGCAAATTTTTCCATGCGCTTTGGGAGAAGGCGGCGAATTGCCATGCGATCGGCTTGATCTTCGTATTCGCGATCTACATTTTCCCAGAATTCTTTTTTGTAATCGTAACCATTATAGTCAGAAATAACTTTATCACTCATGACCATTATTATACCATATATTATATTACACGGGAAACTTCGGATAGAGTGGTGTCACCACGAAGAGCGGCAAGTACGCCTTTTTGCTCTAAAGTAAGCATGCCGTTTGCTCTAGCAGCTTTTTCAATAGCTTCGGTATGAATTTCTGCCACATCGCCACGGATGAACTTTTGGATTTCTTCAGTGACTAACATTTGTTCCATGATGACAACGCGGCCACTGTAGCCAAATGGAAATTCTTCGCTTGGTACTGGGTCGTAGAGGGTAATGTGCTCTAAATCAGAAACTGGTAGTTTTTCTTTTGGCACACCTTCCATAACCTTTTTGATGTAATTAGCTTCGGATTCGGTAGCTTCGCGGGCCTGTTTGTTATCACTGAGTTTACGTACAAGGCGCTGCGCCACAATTAAGCGAATGGAGCTTGCGAAAATTGGATTAACACCGATTAAATCAATCATTCTAGAAAAGGCTGCGGCGGTCGAATTTGCGTGGAAGGATGAAAGCACCAAGTGGCCAGTAATGGAGGCCTGAATAGCAGTTTTAGCCGTATCACCATCGCGAATCTCGCCAACCATCACGACGTCTGGGTCAAGACGAAGCACGGAACGGAGACCTTCGGCAAACGAGCCACCACCAGTAGTATTAATTGGAATCTGCGAAATACCGGTGATGCCGTATTCAATAGGATCCTCAAGGGTGATAATTTTACGATCTGACGTATTAAGTGCATTAAGCATAGAATAAAGTGTGGTAGATTTACCAGAACCAGTAGGACCGACCATTAGCACCATGCCACGTGGGTGGGAAATCACTTCGTCGATTTCGTGGCGCTCTTCATCAGAAAGACCAAGAAGATCGAGATTTAGAAGCGACTCGTCGAAATTAAAGAGACGAAGCACGGCGTCTTGGCCATGCATGGTAGGAATTGTTTCAACACGAATATTTAATGTGTGCGTAGCGCCGTCACGAGTGATTTCTTTTTGCATGTGGCCAGACTGTGGCTTATTGGATGCGGTAGAAACGTTGGCGCGGGAGCTAAGTTCGCCCATAAAAATACGATATTTATCTTTATCAATATCGGCAACTGGGTGTAGAAGACCATCTACACGCATACGAATGCGGATTTCGCCTTTCATATTTTCAATGTGAATATCAGAAGCACCGAGTTTGTCGGCTTGGTCGATAAGGAAGTCAAAAATACGTTCAGTTGAGACAGTGTTTAGAGTTTGCGAAACTTCAGCAATAGTAGAAGAATCACCTTCGCCAGCGATTTTGATATCATCATAAACAATTTCTTTTGGTGGATCGTAACGAAGCATCAAGATTTTGTAGGCAGAATTAGAAATCAAGAAGAAATCAACGCGTTCGCCACGAGTGGTGTAATCGTCGCGCATTTTGGTGATGAGTGAACTTGGAGTTTGGCTGGTGACTAGAAATTGAAAATGCTCTTCACCACCACCTTTGTGGAGTGGCAAAATATAGTCACGATGCATATCCTCGATTTTGAGTAGGCCCTGGACTAAAGGAATGTTTTCTTCGAACGGACGAGTATCGAGATAAGGAAGTCCAAGAATGCGAGCACGCGATGCGGTAGAGTTTTCCTCATTTTCGCGGCGCTTCAACTGAATAGATTCTTCATCCATGGCTATATTATAGCATAAGCATTAAGTGGTGTTATAATAATTTTATGGATAAAATTGTTGAGGTAAAAAACTTCAAAATGGCTTTTGGTAACAAAACTGTTATCAAGGATTTAAGTTTTGATGTTAAGAAAGGTGAAATCTTTGGGTTACTCGGTTCGAATGGTTCTGGTAAAACCACGACAATCAGGGCACTACTTGGATTTTATACACCGACGGGCGGGGAATTATTAATTGACGGTAAAAAATATAATCCGGAAGATTCTTCGATTTCAATTGGCTATCTGCCGGAAGAACGCGGACTTTATCGCAAAGAATCTGTGATTGATACGATGATTTATTTTGGCGAACTTAGAGGTCTTAAAAATCCGCGTGAGTGGAGCATGAAATATTTGAAGCGCGTGGGGCTAGAAGATAAATTTAACCAAAAAGTCGAAAAGCTTTCTGGTGGTCAGCAACAAAAGATTCAGCTTGGCATCACAATCATGAATGAACCGAAGCTTCTAATTTTGGATGAGCCGACTAAAGGATTTGATCCGGTGAACCGCAGGCTCCTTATGAATATTATTGACGAGCTACATGAAAAAGGCACCGCAATTATCATGATTACGCACTATATGGATGAAGTTGAAAGACTTTGTAACAGGGCGCTCCTTCTAAAAGATGGCGTAGCGAGAGCATATGGTTCGATTGATGCAATTAAAAAAGAATTTGGCGGAAAATCGCTTGACCAAATCTTTGTCGATGTATATGGAGGTGTAGATGAGTAGCCCAATTGGTATTGTTACTAAGTTTGAAATTGTGCGGCAATTAAAAAAGCCATCGTTTTGGATTGCGACACTGATGATTCCGCTTTTAATCGGTTTCGTATTTTTAATTAGCTTCTTTGCCGGTGCGGACAATGTGGATACGACGGCGCATTTATCAGAAGATACGGTGGTAGCGATTACGGACGATGCTGGTGTACTACCAAAGGAGAACCCGTTTAGTTTGTATGCCACTCAGGAAGATGGTATTGAGGCAGTGAAAAAAGGAGATGCGGATCTTTTCTTCTATATTCCGGCCGATTTCGCTGAGAGCAAAAAAGCAGAATTCTATCACATTTCGGAAGGGCTTGAGATTTTTAATTTTGACGGGAATGCTTTAAAACAGATTCTTAGCCAATATGCCAGGATGAAAGTAAACTCGGTCGATGCGATGGTAATTGCTGGTGAATTTGAGGTTAATGATAATAAACTAACGACCACCGGAGAGGCTTCGAACGCACTTGGTAAAGCAATTATTCCGTTTGCGATTCTTGCGGTTTACTTTATCTTTATGGTGATGTTTGGGTCAAGACTTCTTATGACTGTGGTGGAAGAAAAAGAGAATCGTATTTCAGAAATGATTCTTACGACGGTTTCGGCTAAGCATTTAATTATCGGAAAGATTATTTCGATGCTGGCACTTGGGTTTATTCAGATTTTGGCGCTTGTAATACCAGTTTTGATATTACTATTTATTAATCG
Organism: uncultured Candidatus Saccharibacteria bacterium; assembly: GCA_964499905.1. Taxonomy (GTDB): domain Bacteria; phylum Patescibacteriota; class Saccharimonadia; order Saccharimonadales; family Saccharimonadaceae; genus Nanosyncoccus. The sequence goes on from CAZCPT010000010.1 coordinate 26,558, forward strand.
TGAAAACCCGATGGTTTCGTCAATTGTGTCAATGATTGAAATTAGCCCAGAATCGATTATTTCAAATGTGGTTTTATTCTTGTTCTCGATTCTATTATTTGCAGGGTTAAATACAATGGTTGGTGTGCTTGTGCCAACGGCACGTGACGCATCCCAATATATCGGTCCAGTGGTAGTGGGTTCGGTATTTCCGCTTTATTTCATGCAATTATTTATGGCAACGGAACCAGGTTTCCTAGTACATTTTCTAACTTATTTCCCACCTTCGGCGCCGGTAGCACTGATGCTAAGAAGTGCGTTTGGTACGCTTAGCCCGGTTGAGCTTATAATTGGTCTTGCTGAAATTGTAATTTGCTCGATTATCGTGCTAAAAATTACCATTACTTTATTCCAAAAAAATGCAATTAATTTTGAAGTTGTAAAACTATTTAAGAGAAATTAAAAACTGGCTTGATCTTCAAGGATTTTGATGGTCTTTTTGTCTTGGCGGCCTTCATAGTATTTATTCATGGCGTCAATAAAAACTTGGTTTTCTGGTGCAACTTGGTTAAAAAGAGTGAGACAGGAAAGAAATTTCATAGCATCTACTTCACCGAAAATATCTACGGCAGTTTTACCTTCAATTTCGTTTACGATGCTCACCAGTTCTTCTAGTCTTGGTCCGAGAACGGAATTATTATAATAATCTCTGGCTTCATTGATGTTAGAAATTGCAAATTTTGTGGCCATTTCGCTTTTTCCGAGACCTTTAATTTGCGGGAAGATATACCACATCCAGTGGGAAGTTTTTTGGCCATTCAAAAGTTCCTCTTTTGCAGTTTCATATTTAGTTTTGTGAGATTCATTTAAAAAGTCTTCAACTATGAGGTTTTGAGCTTCAATAAAACGATATAAATTCTCATTTGGATTCATAAGATTATTATAACAGAAAAGTGGCTAGACGTATGTTGACAGGATGACACCTTCGCTTAATTCTGGCTGGAGACGCGCACTTCGTGCGCTAGGCCCAGCCTGCGAAAACTCAAAAAAGCGAGAGCTCGCTCTCGTTTTTTATTCGTTTTCTTGGCTGGACCGGCAGGATTCGAACCTGCGAATGCTGGGACCAAAACCCAGTGCCT
>CAZCPT010000011.1:0-27459 GCA_964499905.1 uncultured Candidatus Saccharibacteria bacterium
TGAAACTTGTTCTTCATGTATGGCTTTGATGGATGCAGGTGTGCCATTAAAGCGCCCAGTTTCTGGTGTGGCAATGGGCCTTATGGTAGATGTGCCAAAGGGTCAGCCGATTGAAGCTTCTGATATTGATAAGGCATACGTATTAACTGACCTTATGGACGCAGAGGACTTTGCTGGTGATATGGACTTTAAGGTGACTAGTACAACTGAAGGTATCACGGCTCTTCAAATGGATATGAAAGTGCATGGTCTTCCAGTAGAAATCATGGAGAAAGCTATCAAGCAATCTCATGAAGGTAGAATGTTTATCTTGAAGCACATCCTTGAAGTAATTCCAGAACCACGTAAGGAAATTTCTGAGTATGCTCCACGCATCGAGAAACTTATGATTAATCCGGACAAGATTGGTGCTGTGATTGGTAAGGGTGGTGAGACCATCAACAAGATTACTTCTGAAACTGGTGCTGAAGTAAATATTGAAGATTCTGGTCTTGTAACCGTTTCTGGCACGGATCCAGAAAAAATCAAGAAAGCACTTGATTGGATTCGCTCACTTACTGAAGAACCAGAAGTTGGCAAGATTTATGAAGGTACTGTAGTTTCGATTAAAGACTTTGGAGCATTTGTAAATATTATGCCAGGTATTGATGGTATGCTTCATATTTCACAAATTACTGATAAGAAGCGCCTAAATAAGGTGACTGAAGTCTTACACGAAGGTGATGTAATTAAGGTACGCCTAGTTGCTATCGATGACAAGGGTAGACTCAGCCTCACCATGATTGGTCTTTAAATGGATAAAATAAGAAATTTCTGCATCATCGCTCATATCGACCACGGTAAATCTACCTTGGCCGATAGGATGATGGAATTAACCGGAACAGTTGAGAAGCGCGAAATGAAATCGCAGCTTCTCGACTCGATGGAGCTCGAGCGCGAAAAGGGGATTACAATTAAACTCACTCCTGTAACCATGAAATGGAAGGGTTACACTTTGAATTTGATTGATACTCCTGGTCATGTGGATTTTTCTTATGAAGTTTCAAGAAGCTTGCAAGCAGTTGAATCGGCGATTCTAGTGGTTGATGCTACACAGGGTATTCAGGCACAGACGCTTGCAAATGTATATCTTGCAATTGAACAAAACCTGACGATTATTCCAGTGATAAACAAAGTGGATTTACCAGCTGCAGAAGTTGAAAAGACGGCTGCACAGATTATGAATCTACTTGGTTGTAAACGCGAAGACATTATTGGTGTGTCGGCAAAGACCGGATTAAACGTAGAAAAAGTTTTAGACGAAATCATCGAAAAAGGTCCGTCACCAAGGGCTCCAGAAAACGCTTAAGTTGACAGTATAATAAAATCTTGTTATAATATTTTTGTTCGAATTTGGGCAAAATGAAAGTACTTTAAAGGAGGGGGTGCTAAACGTCTGTCAACTTATTTTTTGTGAGGCACGGGCAGTCTGTAGCGAACCTACAAGATTATTTTTACAATGACGAAGATGCGCCACTCACCCCACTTGGGCGAGATCAGGCTAGGGAAACTGGTAAGAACCTAAAGGAGATGGGTGTGCACTTTGATGCAGTATATTGTTCGACTTATGAAAGAGCGAGAGAAACTTGCAGGCTAGCTCTAAAGGAGATGGGACTTGATGAAAAAGACGTGGTAATTGACCGACGGCTTGAAGAACGAAAGTTTAATGGGCTAGTCGGGAAGACCGCAACGAAAGAGCATTATCGAGAGCTATTTCATTATTATTCGAATCGTTCGATAATTGATGGTGTAGAGCCAATCGACGATCTCGAAAGAAGGGCCCAGAGTTTCCTTGATTCCATGAAAGAACAATATGACGGTAAAAATGTCTTGGTGTTCTCGCACGGACACTACCTCGTGGCGGTTTATGCTCTTGTGCATGGACGCCCAGAAAGTGGTGACTATAACGAAATCCGAATTCTTAAAAACGGAGAAATAATGGAGGTCACCATTTAAGACAGGCACCGGGCCTAGCCATAGCGCTAGGCCCATTTTTGTGGTATAATATGTTTTATGAATTCAACTCGGGCGCTCATTTTTGACTCATACTTTGATGATTATCGTGGGGTAGTGCTATATGTCCGGATTTTTGAGGGTGAAATACCAAAAAATGCAGAAATTTTAATGATGGCGGCCGAGACTAAGGGCTTAGCACTTGAGGTTGGGATACTAACGCCAAAGATGACCCCGCGCGAGAAACTTGCAAATGGTGAGATTGGCTATATTGTGACGAACTTAAAAACAACGCGCGAAGCAAAAGTTGGTGATACAGTAACGCTTGCAAAGGCTCCAGCAAAAACACCCCTTCCTGGTTACAAAAACGTGTTGCCGTTTGTATACGCAGGGTTTTTCCCGGTATCAAATGACCAATACAAGGATTTAAAAGAAGCAATTGAAAAGTTGGCTTTGTCTGATTCGGCACTTCGATATGAACCAGAGAATTCGCCGGTGCTTGGTTTTGGGCTTCGTATTGGGTTTTTGGGGCTTCTTCATATGGATATTATTCGTGAGAGACTCGAGCGCGAGTTTAACCTTGATTTAATTGTGACAAATCCTTCGACCAATTATGAAGTGGTGATGAATAATGGCGAACTAATTGAAATTAAATCAGCCGCAAATTTGCCGGATCAATCTGAAATAAAAGAAATCCGTGAGCCATGGGTGAAGGGTGAAATTATTGTGCCGTCCAATATGATTGGAAATGTTCTTAATCTTATTAATGAGAAGCGTGGCCACCAAACCAACCTTTCTTATATTGAAGAGCGGGCAGTAATTGATTTTGAAGCGCCGATGGCAAATCTACTTACGGATTTTTACGACCAATTAAAATCCGCGACGTCTGGGTATGCGTCATTTAATTATGAGCTTTCTGGATACAAGGCCGAAGATTTGGTACGAGTAGATTTTCTGGTGGCTGGTAGTAGAATCGATGCGCTTTCGGTGATGGCGCACCGCAGTGAGGCAGATGGTATTGGCCGCGAGGTAACTAAGAAGCTAAAAGAAGTAATCCCGAGACAAAATTTCGAGGTGGCACTCCAGGCTGCAATTGGTGCTAGAATTATTGCGCGCGAGACAATTGGCGCATACCGTAAGGATGTGACGGTAAAAATTCATACAGGTGATCGTGATAGAAAAGCCAAACTCCTTGAAAAACAAAAACGCGGTAAGGCTCGTATGAAGAGATTTGGCAAAATCGATATCCCATCCGAAGCATTTACAGTAATGCTGAAGCGTGACTAGTTAAACTGTTTATGTTTTTTCTTTTTGTTGCTATAATTAGTTAGGAAGATTGTTTGTTTTTGAAGTTAAGGAGCTATATGCAACCAGAAGAAGTGATGATGCAAGCTTATGCTAAGCCAAAAAAAGAAGGTAATAAGTTTGGGCTTGTTATTGCGATGGGAATCATGCTTTTTATTGCAGCAATCGCAGGTGTGATTTTTGGCGTGTATGAAATGATGGCGCGAAATTCTGAAGTGGAAGCCGCGAAAGCAGAATGTGCAAAATCCATTGAAGAGGCAAAAGGCACTGGTTGTACTGGCACAAAGGAAGTTCCGACAATTAGCAAAACGGTTGCGGAGACATTGATTGATCCTTATGTAATGCCACTGACCTTTTTACAGAACATCTTCAATTATGATTTTGATGAGAGTATGAAGGCGACGATTGCTTACAAAAATCTCGGTGTTGAAGATTATAAGTCGATTAAAGACGGCAAATACCAGATTAGCTATAGTGTACTAAATAGCGAATACAAGAAACTATTTGGAGGGACAAACACCTTAGGTAGAACGAATTTTAGGGTTTCGAATCTTGAGGAGATTAAGTATTTTGATGGTGAAGGTTCTGCTGATTATTTTGAAATAACTGTCGGCGGTAAAGGTGGCGCTGGGTTAGCCATGTTTGATATTGTGAAAAGTGCAGAATATGATGAAGACGGTAATGTAGTAATTGTGGTTTACCATGATGTGGTTGGTTTCTGTGGAGATAAAAAAGAAGAAAAAGATGAGGAAGAAGAAGCTGAGAGCGAAGAAAAAGAAGATTATTGTGTCGACGCTTCTGGCAATTCTGCAATTATCCGTTCTGAGGACGAGTACAATATGAAGGATTTGATTAAAGACTACGAAAAAGATATTCCTCAATTTAAGATGAAATTCATTAAGCACGATTACCACCTAGTGCTCACTAGCATCGCTAAGATGATGTAGTTTGTGTTATAATTTTAAGTATGAAAAAGACGTTTTTGGTCTTAGGTTTGGTTGTAAGTCTAATTACGACTCCGGTTTTTGCTGCTTCTGAGACGAAGATTTCTGAAACGAAAAAACAGGCAATAATCACGAATTGTGAATCTATTATTGAGAAACTAAGAACTGTACAACACGAAGATTCAAAAGCAAGAGTATACCTTGGTAGATATTATGAAACAATTCAAAGTAAGTTTATTACGCCACTAAATGTGAGGCTGGCTGAGAATACTTTGTCTAGTGATGGATTTGTAAAAAACCAGAATGATTTTGATAAAGCGAGATCTAGATTTATGATTCGATTTGTAGAGTCGCAGAAAGCACTTGATGATTTGATTTCGACGGATTGTAAAAAACAACCAGAAGAGTTTTATACTAAGCTAGATGACGTTAGGGATAAACGTAAAGTTGTGGCAGAGGATGTAGCAGATATTAGAAAGTTGATTAAAAACCATGTGACGTTGGTAAAAAAATTGGGAGAAAAGCTATGACGACCGGTGGTAAGAATTTGGTAATTCTTGGTGTGGCTTCAATTATGGTTGCTGCGGTTACAACTGGAGTTTCTCTTGCGCTTTATCATAATTCTGGTGATATTTATCTCGATCGCTCAAGACCTGGGTTTTTGCCGGATGAGGAAGAAATTGATGATAATGATGAACCAGAAGAAGAGTACACCTTTGAGAAGAGCGGTAAAATTACGAAAGACGTAGTTGATGAATATTTGAAAAAACTACAACTTGAAATTGATGACATTGATGAATATGAAGCGCCGTTTAGTAATAAAGCGCTGACTGATGAGATGCTCGGTATTTAAAGTTTACAAATAAGCTCTAGTATAATAATATTATAGTGTATAGGTTGTACATGATGAAGAAGGGTTTATTTTCAGTAGGTCTTGGTATAGTAGCTCTTTCATTTGTATTTTGTTCTAATACTTTTGCAGATTCTAATGCCACGGACGAAGTTACAATTACGGTCCCAGTTTCTTGTTCTATGACTAGCGCTGTTGGCACAACTCATTCAGCCACAGTTGATCTCGGCACTTACGAAGACGAAATTGGTGAAACTACTTTTAATGTACTTTGTAACGATGCGAGTGGTTTTTCTGTTTATGCGGTAGGTTATTCAGACGATACGTATGGCAATACTACCATGGTGCCGTCTACATTAACGGCAGCCAATGGTATTGCGACTGGTACCGCTACTTCCGGCAATACTTCAAACTGGGCGATGAAACTCACAGCTGTTTCAGGTACTTATACCCCAACGTTTACTACTGGATATAATGCCTATCATGCGGTTCCAGAAACTTATACCAAGGTTGCCACTCTTTCTTCTAATACTGATGCTACCGTTGGCTCTTCTTTTAAATCTACTTACGCGGTGTATATTTCACAGGCACAACCGGCAGATTCTTATACTGGTAAAGTAAAATATACGGTGGTGCACCCGGGGAATGAGGTGCCAGCTGTAGAGACGGTTGAGCAAGTGATTTATATGCAGGATTTTGCCAGCTTGTCGCCAGACGAACTGCTGGCGGTTCGTAATTCGATGGAAGATGATAAGACTTATTTAATTGTAGATAGTCGTGATAACCGAACCTATGATATTTCAAAAATGGAGGATGGAAATATCTGGATGACAGAAAACCTTGACCTTGGGCGTGAGCCCCTAACTTATGATCTTACTAGTGAGAACACGAATCTTTCTACTACGGTTACCGCAGAAACCTTTAATAGTTGGAAGAAAACTTCTGGTTCAGCGACCAATGATGCTGGTGAGTATATTAGTAACAACGGTACAGATGCGGCTTCTGGTACGCCATATGCCACTCTTTATAATTACTACGCTGCAACGGCCGGTACTATTTCTGGGAGTACTAATAGCAATAATGCCGAATACGATATTTGCCCGGCGGGGTGGAGATTACCAACAGGTGGCTCTGCTGGGGAATTTAAGGCTTTATATACAGAATACCATTCTAGTGCCGAGATGAGAGCTCCAGTCGCTGATGGTGGTGCTGCGTTTGCACTTGCTGGTATGTTTTCTAATAGTTCGCCGAATGACCGGGGTAGTAATGGTTATTATTGGTCTTCTGTAAGAAATAGTGATACAAAAATGTATATTTTGTATGTCTATACATCTAGTATTAACTCAACTTCTTCTTACATTCGCTCTAGCGGGCTTTCTATTCGTTGTGTGTTAAAAGAACGAACTATGCAAACTGTGTCATCATGGGGTGATGAGGTCCAAGCAGGACAGGAAGTTTTAGCAAAAGATGCGCGTGACGGAAAGTATTATAGCGTCGCACGCCTTGCTGATGGAAATCTTTGGATGACGCAGAATCTTGATTTTAATATTGATTCTACAAAGACTTACACACCAGCGAATACGGATATCCCGGCTAACTGGACGCCAAGTGTAAGTACTTATCAGTCTGAAGATACGACGTGGAATGGTGAATTCTATTCCCCAGAGTCATATGACCCGGGTGAGCTGTATTATAATCTTGAAAATATAGATTATTCGATAAATGGTGAAGGAGACCCACCAGAATTGTTTGTAGATACTGGCGATTATCATAGTCATTTGGGGAATTATTACAACTGGGCAGCAGCTATAGCTACAAATGACAGTACTAGTTATGTTGGAAGTGGTAATCTTGTGGATAGGTCTATTTGCCCGGCTGGGTGGACTTTACCACGCCCGGGTTATGGTGATGATTCTTTTTACGGTTTAGCTACAGCTTACCATACTACCTGGGGGCAATATGGTGCAATTCTTAGTGGTGATTTGAATCTTTGGGAAGCTCCAGTATATTTCTTACAATATGGTTTTTGGCATGGTGAGTTTTCGAATGTTGGAGGTGATGGCAGTTTTTGGACATCAGTGTCTGGTAGTAATGATGCTTCGTATGCTTTGACCTTATCTATAGGTCCGTGGGGTAATTATATTTATCCTGCGGTTGGTGAATCGCAAGTATATCTTATGTATGGCTTTTCAGTGCGTTGTATTGCGCGACCGGTTTCTTCTACGGTCACATTTACTGCCCCATAGTTTTAGGCACAAAAATGGTCAGGGTGATCGGACTTGAACCGACGGCCTCAGCGTCCCGAACGCTGCGCGCTACCAACTGCGCCACACCCTGACGTGTGCATATATTATAGCATATTTTGTGGTCTTCCTTTTGCTAAAGCAAAAGGAAAAGACCATTACGGGCATTCAAAAAAGAAAATGTAAAACATTTTCTTTTTACTCATGCCCTAATGGTCTGGGTGACAGGACTCGAACCTGCGACCTCGACTTCCCAAAAGTCGCGCGCTACCAACTGTGCTACACCCAGACGGTACGTTTATTATAGCACATTTTATCTAAAAAGGGGATAGTTTATGATAGAATAAGAGTAGTAAGGAGATAAAAAAGTGGCAAATAATACGCCTAAGAAAAACATGGGACGACCAGTTCCAAGCCGTTCAAATACGGTGCGAAGTGTGGTTTTTGCAATTCTAATGATTTGTTTTGCGATGTTCCTCATTACTAATTCAAGAAATGCGCAGGTACAAAAGACCGAAGTGCCGATTTCGGATGTGATTAGACGCGCCAATGATCCAGAAGGGAACATTGCTAGAATTACGGTGACTGGTAATACGCTGGATATTACATTAAAAGATAAGGATGTGCCAACTGAGACGTCGAGAAAAGACGGTTCTGGTACGCTTTATGACCAGGGGTTAATTAATTATTGTGACAGACTTGAAGGCGAAGAACTTAAAACTTGCCAAGAAAAATATCCAGTAATTGAATATAAAGAGGATATTGATGTGCTTGGTATTATCCTTGATATCGCAATTACAATTATTCCAATTGTAGTTATTGTGATGTTTCTTTCTTATATGCTTCGCCAGGCGACTGCTGCGAATAATCAGTCGATGAGTTTTGGCAAGGCTAGGGCGCAGCTTTACGGGCCAGATAAAAAGAAAGTCACATTTAATGATGTGGCTGGCAATGAAGCTGCAAAACAAGATTTAACAGAAATTGTAGATTTCTTAAAGAACCCAAAGAAGTATGAAAAACTTGGTGCTAAGATTCCGCGTGGCGTACTTCTTGCTGGTGACCCAGGTACTGGTAAAACTTTGATGGCTAGGGCCGTAGCCGGTGAAGCCAATGTGCCATTCTTCTCGATTTCTGGTTCTGAATTTGCCGAAATGTTTGTGGGCGTTGGTGCTAGCCGCGTTCGCGATTTGTTTGGTAAAGCCAAAAAGAATGCGCCATCAATTATCTTTATTGATGAAATTGATGCGGTGGCACACAAGCGTGATGCGAGAGGTGGAGCTGGGCGTGAAGATGAGCAGACATTAAATCAGATTCTCGTAGAGATGGATGGTTTTGATAATGATTCTGGCGTGATTGTGATTGCGGCAACTAACCGTGTGGATATGCTTGATAAAGCGCTCCTTCGTCCGGGACGTTTTGATCGCCACGTAAATGTGACTTTGCCAGAAAGAAAAGATCGTCTGGAAATTTTGAAGGTTCATTTTAAAGGTAAACCAATTGAAGCCGATGTAGATCTTGAATCGCTCGCCAAAAAGACCGCTGGTTCGTCGGGTGCGGATCTTGCGAACATTGCAAACGAAGCGGCAATTACGGCAGCACGTGAAGGCCACAAGGCAATTTCTAACCATGATCTAACTGAAGCTTTTGAGCGTGTGGCAATTGGCCCAGAGCGTAAGAGCAAAGTGATGACTGATAAAGAACGTAAAATTACGGCTTATCATGAGGCTGGACACGCAATTGTTGGTCATGTCTTGCCAGATTCTGATCCAGTACATAAAGTTACGATTATTCCACGTGGTTCAACGGGAGGTGTAACTTGGTTCTTGCCACCAGAAGATAGGAGTTACAAGAATATCTTCGAACTCAAAGACATTTTGGCGCGTGCGATGGGTGGCCGTGTGGCAGAAAAACTTATCTTTGGTGATGACGCAATTACAACTGGTGCATCTTCGGATTTAAAGAATGTGGCTGAACTTTCTAAATCAATGATTATTGAAGAAGGTATGGGTAGCGAAACAAGAAACTTAGTATATCCATCCGAAGCTACAGGATACTATACCATCACGACAGAAAAGCCATATTCTGAAAAAACTGCAGAACTAATTGATGCTGAGGTAAAGAAACTTTCTGATGAAGCTGCGGTGCGTGCGGAAGCAGTGCTTAAAGCAAACAAAAAAGTCCTTGATAAATTAGCGGAAGAATTATTGGCACACGAAACGCTTGAAGAGGCGGAGCTTAAGCCAATTCTAAAAGATACGAAACTTCCGGAAGCTGCAAAATTACACAAATAAACGCGGAGATATAATGGAGAGGTTTCTTAACTATTTCGAGCCAGAGAAGTATGTGCTAGATTTAAAAATTGATAAGCACCAAAAAACAATTGGTGGTTTGGTGACGGTAGTTGGAACTTCTAAAAATGACCGAATTAAATTTCATGCAGTGAGACTGAGTATCACTGAAGTTTTAGTTGATAATGAAAAGACAGAATTTAGTGTTTCTGATGACGAACTTGTAGTAAGTACTGAAAAAGGGAAACATGAAATTGCAATTAAGTATTCTGGTAAACTAAACGAGAATATGCAGGGGGCGTATCTATCAACTTATGAATATGATGGCAAGACTGAAATAATTGTGGCAACGCAATTTGAAAGCCACTATGCAAGGGAAGCATTTCCTTGTATTGATGAGCCGGGTGCGAAGGCAGTATTTGAGCTATCTTTGGAACTTCCGGAGGAATCAAAAGATTTAGTAATTGCGAATACGCCGGTGAAAAAATATGAAGGCAATAAATATGTTTTTGAACCGACTCCGCGCATGAGTACATATTTACTTGCTTGGGTGATTGGTAGGTTCCATGGCAAGACTGTTAAGAATGCGCACGGTGTAGAAATCACGACATATGTAGCGTTAAACCAAGACATTGATTCGGTAGACTTTGCAAATGAAATCGCGGCAAAGAGCTTAGAGTTTTATGATGATAATTTTGGTACGCCATATCCATTGGCTAAACTTGATCAAGTGGCGCTTCCGGATTTTGAAGCGGGCGCAATGGAAAACTGGGGGCTAGTAACTTATCGCGAGTCGATGCTTATAGCAGGAAAAAATGCGACACTTGGTGCGAAAAAAGGTGTAGCACTTACGGTCGCGCATGAGTTATCGCACCAATGGTTTGGTGATTTAGTAACAATGAATTGGTGGGATGATTTATGGCTAAATGAATCGTTTGCGAGTGTGATGGAATACTACGCGGTGGATTATATTCATCCGGAATACAAGATTTTTGAAGGTTTCTTTACGGCAGATGCACTTGCGGCACTTCGTCGTGACGCATATCTTGGTGTACAATCCGTGCATCAGGATGTAAATAATCCAGAAGAAATCGCGACACTATTTGATCCGTCTATTGTTTATGCAAAAGGTGCGAGACTGATGTTGATGGCGATTCGTGCGATGGGTTGGGATAATTTCTGTGCCGGGATTCGTGAATACTTTGATAAATTTAAATACGGTAACACAGTCGGTGACGATTTGTGGAAAGCTTTAACTCCGCATGCGGGATTTGATGTGCACGAAATGATGCACGCGTTTATTGATAAGCCGGGTTATCCCGTACTCGAAAAGACGGCGGATGGTTATAAACAACGTAGATTTCTACTAAATGGGGAATTAGAAGAATCGGATTGGCCGATTCCAAAAGTAATTGAAGATATGTCTGGGCATTATGTTTTAAATTTGTCGGACGAAGAGTTTAATGAGAGACTTGGTAGATTCGATGAACTAAAACTTGAGGAAAAACTCCGTTTACTAATTGATCGTGATTTAATTTCTAAAACTGAGCTTGCTTCATCTTCATCACTTATTCCTTTGGTTTTAAAGTTTAAAAAAGAAAATTCGGCGGCGGTTTGGAATATTATTCTTACAATTATTAGTAATTTAAAAATTTTCTTTGAATTTGAATCGGAAGAAGAAAAGAAATTTAAAAAATTTATAAAAGAATTAGTACAGGAAAAATTAAGCGAACTTGGGCTTAAAACTCGTGAGGGAGACGATGAAAACACGCTTAGGCTTCGTTCGATTTTGCTCGCACTCGATTTCTATGCGGATGACGAGGAAAATATTCAGAAACTCGCTGCTATGTATGATACGGATTTTAGTAAAATCGATGCGGAAATCAGAAATGATATTCTAGACGCGAAAATTTATATGGAACCTACGATTCTTGATGAATACATGGATAAATATAGAAGTACGGCGGATCCGGAAATTAAATTTGATTTACTATTTGCAACGACTTTGTCGCGCGATAAAAAGAATCTTGAAAGAATGATGGAATACTTAAGGCAGCCAGAAGTAGTGAAGCCACAAGATATGTTCCATTTGTTCCTTTATCTTTATCGCAACGCACGCGTAAAGAAAGAAGTGTTTAATTGGATGATAGAAAACTGGGACTATATTAAGAAGATTTCTGGTGACAAATCACTAGATGATTATCCGCGTTATACAGCGGCCTCCGTAAGAACTGAAGAAGAATATAAAAAATATCGTGATTTCTTTGAACCGATGAGTGACGAGCCGGCATTAGCCCGTGCGATTGAAATTGGCAAAAATGAAATTGAAGCGAGACTTGGCCTTATTAAGAAAGACCAAGAAAAAGTGTTTAGGGAACTAGACTAAATTATTCGTCCAGAATGCATCGGATTGTCTGGCCGTTACCGGGTGTTCCTAATTCTCCGCTCATCCTTGGATGAGAATAAGAGTTATTAACAAGGAGCGAGCTATTTTCGTTTGACCAATACCCTGCACTTTGCCCGCGTAGCTGATTATAATTATTTTGGTAATGCCATCCAGCATATACGATATTGAATGGATACGATCGTAGGGCAATTGATGATTCTTCGCTTTGAAGATAATTGTCGTATTCTTCACTGTTTTTTTCAAGTTCTGTACTGGCTGATGATATTAAGTAGTCTTCGAATTCGTCAGCCTTTGGTAGTTTCCATCCTTTTGGACAGATACTTCCTGAAGCTACATCGTTTTTTGTATTAACAGTACCGGCGGCTGTAGTGAACCAATTATACTTAACGCCGTAGCTGAATATCTTGAGATTGTCAAATGTTGTTTCTAATTTATCAAAAGATATTTCTTTTACGAAATAATTTTTTCCACCTTTCCATAGCTGGTTATCTGTTCCATTCTTTATATTGGCGACATAAATATTTATAAAATCACTTGTTGGGTCATCTGTATCACTTGTAGAAATACTTGCCGTAGATAAATCCAGACGAAGGTTTTCTATCATCCAACATCTTCCATCAGGTAATTTAGCGATGGCATACGTGTTGTTGTCGCGGGTGTCGGCTAGGGCGGTTACATTACCAACACTCATACTAGAACAACCAGACCAGTTTTGAAGATTACCATTTGACGGGATCCATACTGCGTATAGTGTAGCTGTTCTTGTAGAGTCGAAATTTAGGTTTGAAGTATTCAAATCTTGATTTGGTCCAAAAATAACCGAACTTGAATTAATTATACTATCTTGACTCCATCCAGCAAAGCCGTAACCATTTTTGTAATAATTTGGTGGCGTTAAAGTAATTGCTTGCGATAATGATTCTTTTTGAATAGTATGCCTTTCCATATCACCATTAGTGGCATTGTTGCCATTATATGTAATAGTGTACGGGTTGTATGCGACTATATTAAAGGAGCCCCCTTTAATATCATCGTAATATTCATTGATATAATTAATTAGATCAGATTCGTTATAAAATGATGCGATTAGGTTTTCATTTATGTAAACATCCCATCTGCCTTTCCAGGTGGTTGTTTCTTCATACGCGCCGGAAATTGATTGAATATGACAATCACATGGCAAATCTTCAAGTGTGGTATTTGTTTGCTCGGTTTCGTAAACTGAATAAACTTTTACGAAAAAGCCGTAATTGTGATTTGCTTCTGGTGTGTTCCAGCTGTTTATGCGAATGGTGACCGTGTCGCCTTCCATGAGATAGGTTTTTGTCCCAGATATATTATTTGAAGAATAGATTTCTTTGTGATCTTCTGGCAAATTGCCCCAGTTTCCGTCCCAAGTGCCTTCAACTGCAATTAATTCTGTAGTGCCACCAGTAATATCGTAGTCGACCACGACTTTTAGCTTGTCCGCCCCCGTATGTGTAATGGTTTGGAGTACGTCCTCGCTGTCTGTATAACTTCCGGTTTGGTTGCCGTTTGAATCGAAATTTGATGATGTAACGTCTTCGTGTGCAGTGCTGATGTAGGCTTGTTCTGCTTCTTCGCAGACTTCGGCATATTGAATAGTATTAGTTTCGGAGCCATCTTCAAATGAAAGGCCGTTTCCGTCAAAATTTAGAGTGACGGCATTTGACAAAGCTTCTGCAGTTACGCTGGCCGGATGAATTACGGTATATTTAACTTTGCCAGTGTAGGTATCTGCCGGTTGAGCACCAGAAATATAGACTGCATAAGTGGATTTAAACGAAGAGCCAACCGTGGCGTCAGTGTTCGAGGCAAGTGAAGCAACTTTTGTAGATTCGTTTGGTACGGCATGGTAGACATTAAAACCGGTTTCTAGTGTTGGGGTGTAATCTCCGGAAACGGCGGTGAGCTTCATCGCCCAATTTGAAGTGCCACCAGACGTGGCAGTGCCGGTAGCAATAGCGTTGGCGGCTGGCAGAGTTGAAGGTTTCATAACGTTGTTGCCAAGAGTGTCATCAGAAAAACCTACTGCATATACGGCAAAACCGTTTGAATCATTACAAAGCACATTAAAAGTGGTTTCACCAATATCGTCTTCGTAGGTGCCTAGATCTATGGTGGCGGTATGAGCAGTATTGATTGTGCTAGTTATCGAGCAGGCGACTGGGACCGTAATGGTGACGTCGTCCGTGGCGTTTTCTGCTGCAAAGGCATTAGAAGCACAAAAAGCAGAACAGCTCACTAGTAACCCAATAAAAATGTTTTTATGTTTAAACATGTATGACCCTGTTTATGCTTATATTATATATAGTTAAGTTGATTTTAGCAAGAAAAATAGCCCGATTTGGGCTTTTGGTGCCCCCGACAGGGGTTGAACCTGCACAGCCTTGCGGCCACTAGCACCTGAAGCTAGCGCGTCTGCCAATTCCGCCACAGGGGCACATCGTAAGGGAATTATACCATAAAAAAGCCCCGGCTGGTAGTCGGGGCGAGGGAAGAGATGCTTAGTCGTTGGTATAGTGGATGGTGAGCTTTTTGAGGCTCGGGTGTTTTGCGACTTGCTGCAGGACTTCCTGAGGCGGAAACGCGTTTGCGCTGTTGTAGATGCAATACCAGTAGTACATGCCACTGTCTTTTTCCGTGTTTACCGCGGCGTCGAGTTTCTCGTCGTCAGACTGGAGGTCTCCAGTGTAGCTGTTTTTCAGGAAAATCCTGAAACCATGGCTGTGGAGAAGCTTCTTGATTGGACCGGAACTCCTAAGGTAAATTTCAATGCTTACTTGGTAGTTCATTTCTTTTGGACCCCCCTAATAGTTTTTTATACTCCCATTGACAGCATCTACTTATATTATACCACACTTTTACAAAAAAAGCAATACCAGAATCAAAAAAGATTTGATATAATAGAGGAAACGGAGGCAAAAATGATTACTGTAAACTTTAATTCTCAGGTAGATACGGAAAAAGTATCCCAGATTCTTGCGGAAATTCAGAAAGACCCTATGGGTGGTTGGTTTGACTTACCAAAACGCGTAGATATGGCGGAACTTGCTCGAATTAAGGAAGCAGCAAAAAAGATTAATGATGAATCAGAATACCTGGTTTGCATTGGTATTGGTGGGTCGTATCTAGGCCACCGCGCTCTGATTGAGGCTCTCCGTCCGCATTCTGGAACTAAAATCGTTTATGCCGGAAATTCTTTGTCTAAGAGAGAATTAGAGCACGCTTTAAAACGGGTGGGGGATCACGATTTTTCGATTAACGTGATTTCAAAATCTGGTACAACTTTGGAGCCGGCGATTGCATTTGAGGCATTTAAAAAGAAGTTGGTAGAAAAATATGGTGATGAGGCAAATTCGAGGATTTACGCGACAACTGATGCGAATAAAGGGAATTTACACGACGAGGCGATGGCTAATAATTATACTAAATTTGTAGTGCCGGATAATATTGGCGGTAGATATTCCGTATTAACTGCAGTTGGATTACTACCTCTTGCTGTGGCTGGCATTGATATTGAAAAATTGCTTGAAGGTGCGGCCGAGGCGGTGGATGCGGCAAAAGAACCGGCTTCGCAATATGCTTGGATGCGCTATGCGCTAGGTGGAAGGAACTATGATACAGAGGTATTTGCGAGCTTTGAGCCATGCACGATGTATTTTAATGAATGGCTAAAGCAACTTTTTGGCGAATCCGAAGGGAAAAACGGCCAGGGGATTTTCCCTGCGTCGGTGATTTATTCGACAGATCTTCATTCCCTGGGCCAGTTTATGCAGGATGGGCGTCGTAATCTATTTGAGACTATCATCAATTTCCCTACTGATGAGATGAACCAAAAAGTGGTCTCGGCGGTGGTAAAGGCCCATACGGCCGGTAATATCCCGGTGCTTACGATTAATGTGCCAACTTTTGATGAAAAAGGCTTCGGCGAGTTGATTTATTTCTTTGAACTTTCCTGTGCAATTTCGGCGAAATTGTTTGGGGTAAATCCGTTTGATCAACCAGGCGTCGAAGCCTATAAACAAGAACTTAAGCAGTTATTATAGTTCCCGCTTTACCAACAAGCGCGTCTTTTAGATTATCGATATCGGTGATAATACCGGTGCCGCCGCGTCTAGCAAAGGCTGAAGCTGCCTCGACTTTTGGTAACATGGAGCCGGCTTTGAAATAGCCGTACTTTTTGAGCTCTTGGATTTCTTTGACGGAAATGGTTTCGAGCTTTTGTTGGTTTGGTAAACCATAATTAATATATACATTTGGCACGGCGGTACAAGAGATAAACACGTCGGCTTTGACGAGTTCGGCGAGTTTTTCGGCGGCGTAGTCTTTGTCGATAACAGCGTCAATTCCCTTTAAGCGCTTCAAAATTTTGGTGCGGACGACAGGAATTCCACCACCACCGGCGGCGATAACGATAACGCCATCGCTCACTAGTTCGCTGATAGTTTTCTTTTCGACGATATCAATTGGTTTTGGTGAGGCCACCACGCGGCGCCAACCACGACCAGCGTCTTCCTTAACTGTCCAGCCCTTCTCTTTTGCAAGAGCTTTAGCTTCTTTTTCGGAATAGAATTGACCGATTGGTTTAGTTGGGTTTTTAAATGCTGGATCGGTACGATCGACGACAACCTGAGAAATGACGGTAGCGATTTTTTTGCTTGGTTTGCCCTTTTTAATAAAGGCATTATTAATGGCTTGAGTTAGCCAGTAACCAATTTGGCCTTGGCTCATGGCGACTGCGGTTTCGAGTGGCATGGCTGGGGCTTTCTCGGTAGAGGCGGCCTCTTCGTGAATGAGGATGTTGCCAACCTGCGGACCGTTGCCGTGAGCAACAATAATTTCATATTTATCTGCAAGATCGGAGATAGCTTCACCGACCGATTCGGCGATTTTTTTCTGGGCTTCAGCAGATGCTTCGCCATTTTTTTGTAAAGCGTTACCGCCTAACGCTAAAACTACGCGCTTTTTCATATATTTATTATAGCATAAGCTAGAACGTGGTCCAAAACGCTTGTGCTTAAAACAAACTTAATATATAATATATAGCAGTTAGGAAGGGCATAAAATGAATTTTAAAGGAAGAGATTTTCTTAAGATTCTAGACTTTAGTGAAGAAGAACTTCGCTATATGCTAGATGTAGCAAAAAAATTTAAGGAAATGAAGCACGCCGGTGAAAACCACAAGTATTTCCCTGGTAAGAATATCGCTGTTCTCTTCGAAAAAACATCTACTAGGACTAGATGTGCTTTTGAAGTGGCAGGATACGACCTTGGGATGAACGTGACATATCTTGATCCGACTGGTTCGCAGATGGGGCACAAGGAATCTGTAGCTGATACCGCACGGGTGCTCGCACGTTTTTATGATGGTATTGAGTTCCGCGGGTTCAAGCAAGAAACCGTAGATGATTTGGCTAAATATGCTGATGTACCGGTTTGGAATGGTCTTACTGACTACTGCCACCCAACTCAGGCTCTCGCTGATTTTATGACGATTGAAGAAAGACTTGGTGGATTTTCTGGTAAGACCTTAGCATTTGTGGGTGATACACGCAATAACGTAGCTAATTCCCTAATGGCAATGGCAGCTAAAATGGGCATGAATTTCATTGCTTGCGGTCCGAACGAATTACATCCTTCCGAAGAAATCGTTAACAAATGTCGTCCGATTGCTGAGAAAAACGGTTCAACAATTACAATTACGGACGATATTAATGCTCTCAATGACACCGCAGATGCCATTTACACAGATATCTGGCTATCGATGGGTGAAGATAAAGAAAAATGGGGTGAAAGAATTAACCAATTGCAGTCTTATCGCGTGACGCTTGATATGCTTAACCGCGCAAAGCCAGGTTGTATTTTCCTCCACTGCCTTCCATCATTCCATGATTTAAATACTTCTGTGGCACGTGATGTACATGAGAAGTTTGGTATTGAAGAAATGGAAGTTTCAAACGAAGCATTTGAATCTGAGCATTCTGCGGTGTTTGATGAAGCGGAAAACCGCATGCATACGATTAAAGCTGTAATGTATCTCACATTACTTGATGAAGAAAATAATTAAAAAGGAGGAAAGTGAAAAACTCAATTAACAACTTTAGCGAGATTGCACCACTCAAAAAGGTGTTGATGCATCGCCCGGGCGATGAATTTCTAAATCTCACTCCAAATACGCTCGAAAGACTACTCTTCGACGATATTCCATATTTAAAGGTTGCCCAAGAAGAGCATGATGCTTATGCGAACGTGCTCCGTGCAGAAGGAATTGAAGTTGTTTACGTTACTGATCTTGTAGCCGAAGCTCTTGAAGCTGGTGGTGCAAGGGTTCGTAAGAATTTCATTCAACAATTCATTCGCGAAGCCGGTGTGACTTCACCAAAAATTGAAAAGCATTGCTTTGATTTTCTAAATAGCATAAAGAACACTAGAGATTTGGTAAGGAAATGTATTGCTGGTATCGATATTTCGGAGCTAAAAAAACTTGGCAAGATTTCCGGTTTTTATGCGACACGTGATACTGGTAAAATGATCATCGATCCAATTCCAAACATTTTGTTCCAACGTGATCCGATGGCTACAATTGGTCACGGTGCAACGCTCCACAAAATGTGGGCGGTAACTCGTACACGTGAATCAATTTTTGCAGAATACATTTTTAAATATCATCCATTCTATGACAGTACAAAGCTTTATTATGATCGTACTGAACCATATTCAATTGAAGGTGGTGATATCCAGGTGCTATCAAAAGAAGTAATTGCCATTGGTATTTCACAACGTACCGAACCAGACGCAATTGCAAACTTTGCCAGAAACCTATTTAAAGACAAAAATAATACATTTAAGTATGTTTTAGCTATTGATATTCCGGATGAAAGAAGCTTCATGCATCTTGATACTGTGATGACGCAGGTTGATGTTGATAAGTTTGCTGTACAAGACGCAATTATGGACATTTCAACGATTTACGAAATTACGGCTGGCCGTGGTGGCGAGATTGAAATCGTAGAAATCCACCAGAGTCTAGAAAAAGCCCTTGAAAAGTACCTACACCTTAATAAAGTTGAACTTATTAAATGTGGTAATGGTAAAAGAATTGATGCTGAGCGTGAACAATGGAGCGATGGTGTTAACCTGCTTTGTATCCGCCCAGGTGTGGTGATTGCATATGACAGAAACTTTGTAACAAACCAAACGCTTAGGCGCCATGGTATTAAAGTTATCGAAATCCCGAGCTCTGAACTTTCGCGTGGCCGCGGTGGTTCACACTGTATGAGCATGGCTTTAGTGAGAGAGGAGGAGTAGAGGGAATAGAGTTTAGGCATAGTTTTGGGGGATAATAATAAATTTAAAAGGATATAAAATGTTTAAGAAGAAAAATCGTAAAAAGACTAGTCGAGCGATGCTGTCAGCATACTCGATTATCATGATTTTGATTGTACTTCTTGGTATTTTGTCTCATGTTTTGCCTAGGGCAAAATATCAAGCGGTTGTCCCTGAGGACACAGTGCCTCAACTTGAGGTTAGTGTTGAGCCTGATTTAACTGTAGCTGCAGCTGGTGAAGCGACTCCACTTGAAGTTGGTACTGTAACTACACTTGAAGATGGTGTTGTAACTACTACCGATGTAGCGACCTCTACAGAAACAACTGAATCAGAAGCTACGACATACGAATCTCTTGAAGAATGTGAAGAAGCAGAGGGTAAGTGTGCTTTAGTAGACGGCTCTGGTGTAGTTGGTGCTAAACTATATCAAATTTTGATTTCGCCAATTCTCGGTTTTGCGGATGCCATTGATGTAGCCATCTTTATTATGGTACTTGGTGGCTTCCTTGCTGTAATGGCAAGAACTAAGGCTCTAGAAACTGGTATTAAGATTCTCGTGAAGAAGCTTCATGGTAAAGAATATCTACTTATTCTTCTCCTCATGCTAATCTTCTCGGTACTTGGTACGACTTACGGTTTCCTTGAAGAAAGCGTTGGTTTCTACGTACTCATTGCTGCAACAATGTTTGCTGCTGGCATGGACCCACTCGTAGGTGTTGCAACGATTCTCCTCGGTGCGGGTTCTGGTGTGCTTGGTTCTACTATCAACCCATTTGCAACTGGTGTAGCATTATCTGCTATGAAAGATAGCGGTATTGAGTTCAATAACGGTACAGTAATCTTTATTGCTGTAGTTCTTTGGCTCACAACGCTTGCAATTTCGGCATTCTTTGTAGTGAAATATGCAAAGAAAGTTCAACGCGATAAGGGCTCAACATTCTTAAGCCTTCGCGAGCAAGCAGCTGCTGAAAAAAGATATGGTAAATTCTTGCAAGCCAACGAAGGAGAGGATAAACTTTCTGGTACACAGATTGCTTCCCTTATCGTGTTTGCATTCTCATTCCTCATCATGATTATCGGCTTTGTGCCATGGGGTGAATTCTTTGAGAATGACATCTTCTCTCAAATGAATGGTGCACTCGGTGGCTTCTTTGCTGGTGGTCTTACTGGTGCACCTCTAGGTGAATGGTGGTTCTATGAAGCGGCACTTTGGTTCTTCCTCATGTCCATTGTGATCTCACTCATTAACCGTCAAGGTGAACATGGATATGTTGACGCATTCGTCGATGGTGCCGATGATATGATCGGTGTAATCTTGGTAATTGCGGTCGCTCGTGGTGCATCTGTGCTTATGAGCCAAACTTGCCTTGATAACTTCATCGTTTACAATGCATCAAACTTCCTAGCGACACTTCCAGAAATGGCATTTGTGCCGCTTAACTACTTGCTCCACGTGGTGCTCTCGGTCTTGGTACCGTCATCATCTGGTCTTGCAACGCTCTCCACGCCAATCACGGTGCCGGTGGCTGCAAACCTTGGTTACAGCACAAACGTTGCAGCAATGACAATTGTTGCCGCCAATGGTCTTGTGAACCTCATCACACCGACCTGTGGTGCAATTATGGGTGGCCTCGCACTTGCTAAAGTTGACTACTCGACTTGGTTTAAGTGGGGTATTAGAGTTGTAGCATGTATCGCGGTGGTAAACATCGTAGTGCTCTGCCTGTTCTCTATTTAAAAACTAAAACAAAAATGAACCCGCTCCTGATTGGGGCGGGTTTTTATTTCACAAAATACTTGTGCTTAAAAAAAACTTAAATTATAATGTGAATTATGGATGGTTATACATTAACGCATAAAGCGCCGTCGCGCAAAGATTTTATCGATACTGCAGATTTTGACCAATCTGAAATCAAAGATATTATCACGGTATCGCGTACGGTAAGGGATTATATTAAGGGCGGCGGTTGGCTAAACGCGTTGTTTCATAAATCACTCGGTATGATTTTTGAGCAAAAGTCGACAAGAACGAGAGTATCGTTTGAAGTGGCCATGGAACAACTCGGTGGGCATGCGCTTAACCTTGCGCCAGGTGCAATCCAACTTGGCAAACATGAAACTATTAATGATACCGCAATGGTTCTTGGTCGTATGTGTGACGTCATTATGTCGCGCGTGGATCGTCACGAATCAATTGAGGCACTGGCGAAATATGCTAAGGTGCCAGTATTAAATGGTATGAGTGATAGGTGTCACCCAACACAAGGTATTGGTGACATGATTACAATTGTTGATAATTTACCAGATAAGCCAATGAATGAAATAAAGGTGGTTTTTGTTGGCGATGCAACACAAGTATGCAATACACTTTGTGATATGACGACAAAGATGGGCATGAACTTTGTGCATTATGGTCCAGAAAATCACAAAATTACCGACGAGTGGCTAGAAATTGGCCGCAAGAATGTTGAGAGGTACGGCGGTTCAGTAACTTGGACGGAAGATCCAGAATGCTTGAAGGGCGCCGATTTCATTTATACGGATGTTTGGTATGGTCTTTATGATAAAGAAACACCAAAAGAAGTATATATGGCTGACTTTTATCCGAAATATCAAGTAAATGATGAGATGATGGCGGCGACTGAAAATCCAAATTGTAAATTTCTGCATTGTCTGCCAGCGACTCGTAATGAAGAAGTTACCGATTCGGTGCTTGATAGTGAAAACTCGTTGGCGTGGGATGAAGCGGAGAACCGTTTAACCGCGCAGAGGGGATTATTATTGTATTTTTCCGGAGTAGCACAAGCTACACTCGATTATATAAAACAACAAAAGGAGGCTAATTAATGCCAAAGAGGAAATATAAGTTCAGGCTGTTCTCGGCTGTGCTCGCGACTGTCTGTATAATCTTGGTGGGAGATGCTGTAGCGCCAACCGCGGCCATCGGTAACTCGATGTACGTGTGGTGGGCGATTATGCTTATCGGTTTCTTCGTGCCATACGCACTTATTAGTGCAGAGCTAGGTACACAATACCCATCAGAAGGCGGTATGTATACCTGGATTAAGAAAGCCTTCGGTAAAAAGTGGGCATCGAGAGTGGCTTGGTTTTACTGGGTAAACTATCCACTATGGATTGCTTCCCTCGCCGATCTCATTACCACGATGCTTATGCAGATGTTTGGCATCGAAATGGAAATGTGGATGGTGCTTGGCATCCAGATTTTCTATATTGCACTTGTAACAATTCTTGGTATGCTTCGTATTTCTCAATCCGATGTCGTATCAAATATTGGTGCACTAATTAAGATTGTGCTTCTTGGTGCAATTGGCGCGCTTGGTTTTTATGTACTCTTCACAAAAGGTACAGCCAACCCAATTGAATCTTGGCACGATGTAGTTCCATTAGCATCAGCTGATGGCGGTATAGACTGGGCTGGTCTATCATTCGTCGCACTTATCATCTTTAATATGCTTGGCTTTGAAGTGGTCGGTACGTTCTATGATGATATGGATAAGCCAAAGAAACAGATTCCAAAGGCAATCATTCTTGGTGGTATCCTCATTGCAGTATTCTACATCCTCCCATCCTTTGGTATGGGTGTAGCAATTCCATACGAGGAACTTGAAACTAATACTGGTTTCCTAGATTCGTACAATGTGCTTCTTGCAAACGCAGGTTTTGCTGAAGCTGCAATCCAATCAATTACAGTTGTAGTTGGCGGTTTGTTTATATTAACCTTAATCTCGAACATTTCTTCATGGAATTTCGGTGTTTACTCAGTGATTGCTTATGCAGCTGAGGACGGCATGTTCCCGAAGTCTTGGAAGAAACGCAATAAAGACGGTGTGCCATATGTAGTTGGCATTTGGACTGGTATCGTTGCTGCGATTCTTGCGGTAACTGGTATTATCCTTGCTTACTGTTTCCCAGAATGGGAAGATGGCTCAAACTTGTTCTGGGCATTCTTCGATGTGTCCTTGGTATGTTTGCTTCTTTCATACATTCCTATGTTTGCAGCATTTATCAAATTGCACAAAAACGGAAAGCAAGTTCAGAACGGTTACTGGATTACCATTGGCCCGGTTATGAGATGGTTGATGGGGATTATTCCTTTGGTTCTTCTTGCAATCTCGTTGTTCTTCACGTTCGTACCAGAGTTTTCACTTGAAGCGATTCAAGATAATATGACGCTCATCGGAAGCTCGGTTGTATGTATCGTGATTGGTGAAGTCTTAGTTGCTAGAATGTCGATTAAAGACAGGCAAAAGAAGATTTCTGGCAAAAGTCGTGCAGCATTAAAACGCTAAAACAAAAATAGGGTGGCAGCTTAGTATGGTCTGATTATATCAGCGTACTAAGTTGCCATTATTAGTATAAAGAAAGGAACTAAATGAGACTACAATCAACTCCAAAGCAAGATGGTTTTTATATGCCATCAGAGCTTGCGCCACATAAGTGTACGTATCTTTTGTGGCCAGAAAGGCCAGACAACTGGCGTGATGGTGCAAAGCCGGCACAAAAAGCATTCAAGGAAGTAGTTGAAGCTATTGCAAAACACGAGCCAGTGGTGCTTGGCGTAAACCAATCGCAGTATTTACATGTACTTGGTATGAATATGGAAAACGTTTCCGTGGTCGAGATGTCTAATAATGATTCATGGATTCGTGATTCCGGTGCCACCATGGTGATTAATGGCAAAGGTGACATTAGGGCTGTAGACTGGGGCTTTAATGGTTATGGTGGTACAACTGGTGGTATTTATTATCCATGGGATTTCGATGATTACGTTGGCGCTAAGATGGCTAATATTGAAAGAGCCGATCGTTATGTACCAGAAGACTTCATTCTTGAAGGCGGCTCAATTCATACGGATGGTGAAGGAACGTTGCTTGTGACTGAAGAAACTTTGCTTTCTGAAGATCGCAACCCAGGGAAAACCAAAGAGGAAATTGAAGAAATCCTTAAAGAATACACCGGTACTGAGAAAGTCTTGTGGCTTCCTTATGGTGTTTATAAGGATGAAGATACAAATGGTCACGTCGATAACATTTGCCAATTTGCTGGCCCAGGCAAGGTAGTATTAGCGTGGGAGGATAACCCAGACGATCCACAACATGAGCGTTCACAAGTTGACTATGATTATCTTGCAAATGAAACAGATGCTAGGGGCCGTAAACTTGAAATTGTTAAGATTCATGTGCCAAATCCAATCACAATTACCAAGGAAGAATCTGAAGGCGTTGATGTGGTAGAGGGTACATTCCCACGCAACGAAGGTGATCGTTTGCCAGCATCTTATATTAATTATTACAACTGTAATGGTGCTATCATCTTGCCGGTCTTTAACGACCCACATGATGAAGATGCGGTACGAACTTTGCAAGAACTATTCCCAGACCGTACAATTGAAACGGTTTATGCAAGGGAAATCTTACTTGGTGGTGGTAACATTCACTGTATTACACAACAAGTACCAAAGCCTTAACCTTAAAACTAAAATCCGGCACTAGTGGCCGGATTTTTGTGTTATAATAAGCTTATGGATAAACTACAGTATGATGGGCCTGTAGTGCTCGCAATATTAGATGGTGTTGGTCTTGCGCCAGACGGTCCGGGTAATGCCGTGTCAAAAGCAAGAACTAATTTTCTTGGTAAAGCTGCAAGAGAATTTCCTCACATTGCATTAAATGCTTCTGGCGAAGCGGTCGGTTTGACCAAAGGCCAAATGGGAAATTCTGAAGTTGGTCATAATACAATTGGTGCTGGTAAAGCTATTAAGCATGGAATTGCGCGCGCAAACGAAGCCATCAATTCGGGCGAGTGTTTTAATTCTGAAGCTTGGAAGGGTGTGATTTATCAAGTCAAAAAAGACGGGGAACATACACTCCATTTTGCCGGGATCTTTTCGGATGGTGGCGTGCATAGCCACATTGAGCATCTTGAAAGTATGATTGAAAGAGCATATCGAGACGGTGTTCGCAAAATGCGTATTCATGCTGTGTTTGATGGACGTGATGTAGCGCCACAGTCTGAGCCAAAATATATTGATAGACTTGAAGACTTTGCCAAGAAGTTCCCTGATGCGGATATTAAAATTGCGACTGGTGGTGGCAGAATGGTATTTGTGGCAGATCGCTATGAAAACGATTGGCAAGTTGTAGCACGTGGTTGGGATGCCATGGTAAATGGCGAGGCAGATTATTTCTTTAAATCTGCTGATGAGGCAATTCAAACTTTGAGGCGCTTAAATCCGGAAGTCCAAGACCAAAATTTGCCACCATTTGTAATTGTGGATGAAAATGAAAGACCAGTGGGGAAAATCGAGAAAGGCGACGCAGTGATTTATTATGATTTCCGTGCAGATAGAGCAATTGAAATCTCGATGGCGTTTACTTACTGGGAGTTCCCATATTTCAATCGTGGAAGCTTTGAGCCAAGCGATATATATTTTGCTGGTCTTACGGAATATAATTCTGACACACATGTACCAGAACATCGTTTGTTTGAACCAACCGAAATTAAAAACACATTGAGTAGTTTCCTTTCGGAGCGCAAGATTAAACAATTTGCGATTTCGGAAACTGTGAAGTTTGGGCATATAACTTATTATTTCAATGGTAATAGTTATGAACCGTTTAAAGGTGAAACATTCAAGGAAATTGAATCTTACACTGAACCATTTGAGACGCGACCATGGATGAAGTGCGCGGAGATAACTGATGAAGTGGTTGAGAATCTCGATAAATACGATTTTGTAAGGGTGAATTTCCCTGGTGGTGATATGGTTGGTCATACTGCCGATATGGAAGCAACGATTGTGGCAATGGAATCAATTGATTTGTCGCTTGCGAGAATTGCGAAAAAAGTTGATGAACTTGGTGGCTTATTAATAATTGCGGCTGATCATGGTAATGCCGAAGAACTCTTAGATGAGGAAGGTAATAAAAAAACTTCGCACACCACTAATAAAATCCCGTGTATCATCTACGATAATACTGACAATCGTTATAAATACAAAGTTGTGCCGATTTATGAGCCAGGTCTTGCTAACCTTGCTTCGACAATTGCTTTATTCTTAGGCCAAGAAGGCTACCCTGATTCTTGGGAAAAACCACTGATTTCTGTGCTATAATAATGGCATTATGATTACGAAAGCTATTATCCCAGTTGCGGGATGGGGGACTAGGCGTCTTCCTATTACTAAGATTATTGAAAAATCAATGCTTCCTGTAGGGAACCGTCCACTCGTGGATTATTCGGTACAGGAATTAATTAAAGCCGGCGTAAAAGATATTTACATGGTGATTTCAAATACCGAACCATGCCAGGTGCAGGAGTTTTATAAGGATAACTTAGCGCTTAACCAGTATTTGATTGACCGCGGCAAGGAAGACAGACTTAAACTTGCTAAGACTTTACCGGATGATGTGACAATTCACTATACTGTGCAAGATCCAGCTAGTAAGTATGGTACGGCGGTGCCAATTGCACTTGTAGTGAAAGAATACAAAATTGATGAACCAGTATTAGTGTTTATGGGTGATGATTTTATTTGGAACCCAGGTGGTGAGTCTGCAGCTGAGGCATTAATTAAAGCATCCGGCAAAAAAGAAGAGTCGGCAATTCTTGGTGTAGAGATTCCAAAGGAAAAGGTAAAGAAGTATGGTGTGCTTTCCGAAAAAGACGGCAAACTCGTTGGTGTAGTTGAAAAGCCAGAACCAGAAGATGCTCCTTCGAATCTCATTAATGTTTCGAAATACATTATGGCGCCAGAACTCCTGGAGAGAATTGTTAAATATGTTGATGAGCACGATTTTGGTCCAAAGGATCAAGAATACATGGTGACAGACCCAATTGATGAGTTTATCAAGGACGGCGGTGTAATGCGCGTGGCACCAACTACTGGTGAATACCTTGATGGTGGCTCAGTTGAAGGCTGGCTACATGCAAATAATGTAGTTTGCGGTTAGCTTAAAACAGATTAAAAAATATGAATTAGCACTCTTGCACAATGAGTGCTAATTTAGTATAATAGGGGTATGCAAGAAGAATTTAGTGAAATTATGAATCGGCT
>CAZCPT010000012.1:0-26055 GCA_964499905.1 uncultured Candidatus Saccharibacteria bacterium
CATGTAAAAACACTGAACCTTTCGAACGGGAAAACCTATATCGAAGATATTTTAGATTCCTATCCGAAAGATTCAGATGAATACAAAAGACTGGCTCAGTGGGTCTAATTACTTTTCGTCTTCTTTCGCTGCGAGTTTGGTACCATGCTCGCAGTTTTTGTGCTTATGAGAACAGCGCATGCAGGCATAGAAAACTAGGAATGCAAGAAGCGCGCTAAATACACCGGTGCTAAAGTAAATTAAAGGTAGCATTGGGTCTTGCTTTTCTTCTCTCGTTGGATTAACGATGCCAGGATAACACTTATTATATCCAGGTCTCATCATTACATCGGTCATTTCCTCACCTTCGATTTCGTCACCGATTTCCACATCCTCAGGTATTTCTGGCCTTTCTCTTAAAGTTTCTTTTTCAGTATCTTTGGCTATAAAATC
The DNA here is from genome assembly GCA_964499905.1 of uncultured Candidatus Saccharibacteria bacterium. Classification (GTDB taxonomy): domain Bacteria; phylum Patescibacteriota; class Saccharimonadia; order Saccharimonadales; family Saccharimonadaceae; genus Nanosyncoccus. Next base: position 433 of record CAZCPT010000012.1, read on the forward strand.
TTCTTCCATATTATCCTTTTATTATAGTTTTAGTATAAAGCAAAAACCTTAAACCAGTATTAAATTACCAGTTAATCTCTTTTAGGCCGTGTTCTTTTAAAAACGCATTGGTTTTTGAAAAATGGTGATTGCCGAAGAACCCGGCATACGCCGAAAGCGGCGAAGGATGCGGTGATTCTAGTATCAGATGCTTTGAGCTATCAATTAATGATTTTTTATTTCTGGCGTCTCTGCCCCAAAGGATAAACACCAGGTGCGGGCGAGTTTCGTTTAAGTATTTAATCACTTCAGTTGTAAAAATTTCCCATCCCTTCCCTCGATGAGAACCGGCCCGGTGCGCCTCAACTGTAAGTACGGTATTTAAAAGTAGTACGCCTTGTTTTTGCCAATTTCTTAAACTTCCGGACGTATTATTATGATGCCCTATATCGGCATCAATCTCCTTATATATATTAATAAGGGACGGTGGAATTGGTTGAGATGGTGGTACTGAAAAAGCCAAACCTTCAGCGGCGCCCGGCGTATGGTATGGATCCTGGCCTAAAATCACGACCTTTACTTCATTTAAATCTGTTGTAAAAGCCGAAAACACCAAAGTCTTTTTAGGATAAATGGTTTTATGCTCATATTCTTCGTGCAAAAACTCAGACAATTCCTTAAAATAAGGCTTATTAAATTCGGCGTTAAGGAAATCCTTCCAACTCTCGTGCATGCTATAATTATAGCATGGCGAAACTGTATTTCAGATATGGAGCAATGGGGTGCGGCAAAACTATGCAACTACTCCAAGTTGCATTTAATTACGAAGAACGTGGGCTAAAAGTCTGCGTAATCAAACCAAAAACTGATACTAAAAACGGCACTAAACTACTGACGCGTATTGGCCCAGAACGCGAAACAGATTTTTGTTTTGATAAAACTACCAATATATATAATACAGTGTCTAAAAAATATAAAGACGTACACTGTGTGCTAGTTGATGAAGCGCAGTTTCTTACCAAAGAACAAGTTGATGAATTAATGTTAATTGTTAATAAATTAAACATCCCAGTCATGGCGTATGGCTTAAGGCTTAACTTTCGCTTAACCGACGGCGGTTTTGAAGGTGCCACAAGATTACTCCAAATCGCCCATAATCTAGAAGAGATTAAGACCATCTGTGAGTGTGGTCATAAAGCTACCTGTAACGCCAGATTTTTAAATGGTAAATTTGTAAAAGACGGTCCAGACGTTTTGATTGACGATGGTAAAACTAAAATTGAATACCGTGCTATCTGCCCGGCTTGTTATCAAAAATACCTAGAAGGAGAAAAATAATGTATATCGTGATCGAAGGCCAAGATGGCACCGGCAAATCTACCCAGGCTAGACTCTTAAAAGGCTATTTCGAAAAACATGGTAAAGAGGTGGTCGTGATGGATGAGCCAGACGGAGATCTTCAGCAAGCGCATGACATCCATGACTTAATAGTAATTAAAGGTAAAGAATATGGTCTTGAGCCGATGACGAATTTTGCTTTGTTTACTGCCGCCCGTGTTGAACTTTGGAAGAAGATTGCCGAACCGGTATTAAAACGTGGCGGTGTGGTGATTTCGGCCCGTAACTGGTGGTCTACACTTGCCTACCAAGGTTACGGCGAAGGTATTTCAAGAAGCAAAATTATCCGCGTTACTAAAGAAATTATGCCAGAAAGATACTGTAATCCAGATCGTGGTTATATTTTAAAAGTGTCAGATAAGGTTCGCTTGGAACGTCAAGGTAATCGTGGCAAAGCCACCGAAACCTTTGAAGCCAAGCCAAATGAATTTCAGCAAAGAGTTAATGCCGGGTATCTCCAAATCGCCAAGCAACTAGACATCCCGATTATCGATGCATCTGGTACTATTGAAGAGGTCTTTGATTTAATTATCAGCAAATTGTGAATTGTATAATTCTGCGTAAAAACCATTTTGTTTTAGCAATTCTTCGTGGTTCCCGTGTTCTACAATATTTCCATCTCGCATTACGAGAATCAAATCAGAATTTCTAATCGTAGAAAGACGGTGCGCGATTACAAATGATGTGCGTCCCTTAGTCAGTTTTTCAAATGAATCTTGAATTAATTGTTCAGTGCGCGTATCGACGTTTGAAGTAGCTTCATCTAGAATCATCATCGGTGGATTTGCTACCATTGCACGCGCAATTGTGATGAGTTGTTTTTCTCCGGCCGAAATATTATCAGAATCCTCTGAAATAATCGTCTTATATCCTTTTGGTAATGATTCAATCACGTGGTGAACGTTTGAAGCCTTTGCGGCCTGTTTGATTTCTTCTAGTGTGGCATCCTGGCGGCCATAGCGAAGGTTTTCTTCCACGGTACCGGAGAATAGCCAAGTGTCCTGAAGCACCATACCGAATAGTCCGCGCACATCTGCCCGCTCCATTTCACGCGTAGGTACACCATCAATCGAAATATAGCCAGAGTCTGGTTCGTAAAAACGCATCAAAAGGTTAATAATAGTAGTTTTTCCGGCACCGGTTGGGCCCACAATTGCCACCTTCATACCCGGCTCGACTTTAACGGAGAAGCCTTTAATCACCGGCGTATCCTTGAGATAGCTAAAGTGAATGTCATGAAACTCAACCGCACCTTTAATCTTTTCAACCTTCTGCGCCGGTGAAAGATCCGGTTCTTCTTCTGGTTCATTTAAGAATTCAAAAATACGTTCCGACGCTGCTAGAAGTGCTTGAATCGTTGAAGTTGATGAAGCGATTTCGGTAATCGGGCGGTTAAATCTACTTACATATTGGATGAATGCCTGGATATCACCAATTGAAATTGCGCGCTCAATTACGAGGATGCCACCCACGATACAAACTGCCACATAACTTAAATTAGTAAAGATATGTGTAACTGGCATTGAAAGCGATGAATAAAACTGTGAACGAAATGATGCTTTAGCGAGTTTTTCATTGGTTTCTTCAAAATCATCAAGCGCAATCGGTTCATACGAATTGGCCTTGATAACAGTTTGCCCAGAATAGTCTTCTTCGATTTTGCTATTTAGTGTGCCAAGCATCGCCTGATGTTCGCGGAAATATTTATGTGCAAATTTTGCAATCTTCCCCACCACAACCACTGATAGCGGCACAATGATAAACGAAATCAGCGACAGTGGGACAGAAATAATGAGCATGATTATCATTACGCCAATTAATGTCGTAAGACTAAGCGAAATATCAGCAATTTCTTGCGACATTGAAGTGGTAAGAACATCCACATCGTTTGTCATACGAGAAAGAGTATCGCCGAATTTATGACGGTCAAAATACGAAATTGGGAGCTTGGAAATTTTATCAATAATCTTTTCGCGCATATCACGAGTGTATCTTGCAGAGACAACACCAAGAATAAATGCCTGCGCATAGTTTAAAGCCGCAGAAATAATAAATAATACGATTACAACGATGGCTTTTTGGCCGATGGTGATGAAGTCAATATTAGGATGGGTCTCAGCAGCAATCGTCGTCATGTCGCCAAGAATTTTTGGTGTGAATAGACCTGTAACTGCAGATGCAATCGCTAGAATGATAGAAATCAAAATCAGCAAACGATATTTTTTAATCGAGGCATAAAACTGTTTAAACGTAACTTTCGCATTCTTTGCCTTGCCAGCACCTAGAGTAAAAGAATTATTATCCATCTATGCCTCCGCCTTCCTGCTTTTCGCGAGTCTCATTTCGTTCTTGAATTCACTGTCAGAAAGTTGTGATTTAACGATATCTTCGTAAATCGGACAAGTATTTAGAAGTTCAAAATGTTTACCCTTCCCTACTACTTTGCCGCCATCGAGCACCACAATCTGGTCAGCGTCTTTAATTGTACTAACACGCTGCGCAACAATCAAAACCACTGCGCCTTTAGTTTCCGGTTTCAAAGCTTCACGTAGTTTTGCGTCGGTCTTCATATCGAGCGCCGAGAATGAATCATCAAACACGAAGATTTCCGGTTTCTTACAAATCGCGCGAGCGATAGAAAGACGCTGTTTTTGTCCACCAGATACATTCGTGCCGCCTTGCGAAATATGTGCATTATATTTTTCTGGTAGTCTCGAAATAAAGCCGTCGGCTTGTGCTACTTCAGCAGCATGCTTAACTTCCGCATCGGTCGCATGCGGTGCACCAAATTTGATATTGGATTTTACGGTGCCGGAGAATAATATCCCGCGCTGTGGCACAAAACCAATCCGCCCCATTAAGTCTTCTTGTTGGTAATCCTTTACCGAAATACCGTTTACAGTAATCTCGCCAGCCGTCGCCTCATAAAATCTTGGCACCAAATTAATAAGTGTTGATTTGCCTGAGCCCGTAGAACCCACAAATGCAGTGGTCTCCCCGGCATTTGCCACAAACGATACGCCGGATAAAACTTTTTCTTCGGCATCTGGATACATAAAATCGACATTTTTAAACTCAACAGATGGCACTTTGTCTGGCACACCATTTGTTTCTTTTTTCCAATGAATCTTGGAGTTTAATTTCAAAACTTCAGCAATACGTTCGGCTGACACATTTGCACGCGGAATCATCACAAAAAGAATTGAAAGCATAAGGAACGCCATCATCACGTGACCAACATATTGTGCGAAAGCAATCATATTGCCGAGATACGCAATGTCTTTAGTAAGAAGCGAAATACCAATCCATGAACAAAGAAGCGTCGTGCCATTAAAGATAATATTAATAAATGGGTTTTGAAGTTCCAAAATTCGATCGATATAAATGAGAAGTTTAGTTAATTCCTCATTTGTTTTCATGAATTTTTTCTTCTCAACTTTTTGATTGTTAAATGCACGAATCACGCGCATGCCAGTTAGATTTTCGCGCGTGAGAAGTGTTGTTCTATCAACTAATTTTTGGAAGATTCTGAATTTCGGAATGACGAGAGACATAATTAGAACAACCGTACAAATAATCGCAATTAAACCAACCGCGATAATCCAGCTCATATCCGGCGCAGTTTTAATTGCCATAATAAAAGAAATAATTGCAAAGAGCGGTGCACGGAGCATCATTTGCAAAATCATCGTGAGCGTTTGGCGAACTTGTGTCACATCGTTGGTAGTTCTTGTAATTAAAGAAGCCGTGCTAAATGTCTTCATGTCGGACATACTATAACTTAAGACCTGTTTAAAAATAGTTTTTCTGAGATCCCTTGAAAAATTGGCGCCAACTACCGACGAATAGTAAGAAGAGACGAGTGCGCCAAGCGCAGAAATCACGGCACAAAGAATCATCCTGCCACCCACCATCCAGATTGCTTCGATACTTTCGGTTTTGATGCCATTATTGATAATATCAGCCATGAGGGCAGGAAGCCTCAAGGTAGTATAAACCTGGAGACCAGTGGCCGCAACGAGAATCAAGACTTGCCACCAATACGGCTTAAGATAACGAAAAAGCTTGAACATATACTATCTATAATATTAGCATAAATTTTTTAAAAACTCTACTGAGACTTACAAGTTGCGTTCACTAAATCGGTGACGAGACCACGCGCTTTTAGATAATGCTCCAAAGAATCGTATTTTCCATTATTATATTTACCAGTGGCAATTTCGGTTGCCGTTTTCTCACCCACATAACGATAATGCCAAGTCTCATATAACCCGGTTGAACCACTGGCATCCACATTCATTGGTTCACTCATCGGTCCACCAGACCAGTCGGCCGGGAACCTATCAATAAAGCCATATTTATAAGAATTTGCCTTTAACCATTGCCATTCGACATGTTGATTATATAAGCTTGTATCAAGTGATGAGCCATAAGATTGATCGATTAAGTCGCAAGTGAGTCCAGTATGATGATCTGTAGTGCCGGTTGCAAGGCATAATCTTCCACAATTAGTCCCTTTTACTCGAAAACACGACCTCGTCATTATCTCGTGCCCAGGATATTCGGCCTTATAGGCATTAACCATTTCGTATAAATGCGCAGCGGCAATTGGATCCATTAAATTGTCGCCATTATTTGGATTAGCCTCACGAATACCATAATTATATGAAAGACTAATTAATTCAGCTTTTCTAGCCGCAATAAAATCGGTTTCAACATGAAAATTCGGGTTAATTAACATTAAATAACCAAGCTTAATGGTGCAGTTGCTAGACACAGCAGTCGTGATACTTGTAAAAGTTTCTTGCGCCGGAATCTCCTGCTCGGCATCTTCTATAGTTTTTTCTTCGTCGCTAGCGATTTCAACCGCTTCGTTATCGGGGATAGGATTATCAGGGGTGACAATCATCATCTTTGCAATAAAAACCCCAAGAAAAACCGCCACAATAAATGATAAGAAAATAATTAAAAATTCAATCAGTTTCTTTCGTTTCAATTCTAGCCTTCTTCTTTTTTTCCAAATGCATAATGAGGTAAATAATTGGACCAGTGATTACGTAAACGTAGTACGAGAAGAAGCGCCACACAAGCATTGCCCAAAAGACATAACCACTAGAAAGTGCCGAAAATACCACAAAGAATGTACCTTCAGCCGCACCGGCATTACCCGGCGTCGGCACAAAGTATACTGCACTAGTTACAGCGATAGTGGTGACGAGACATGGCAAGAAATCAACTTGACCGCCAAATGCAGTTAGAACAAAGAATGGAATAATCGACACTAGAAAATGGAACAATACCGAAATTGCAATTGTTTTTGCAAATAGCCCACGAGTTTTAAGGATTTGCTTTACGCATTTAGCATAATCATTCACGCCATTTGTGACTTTCTTAATAGCCGCATCCTTGTCTTTTACAACATGAATTTTCGCTAAGAATTTTACTACTAGATTAATTAGCTCGGCGGTAGTTCCCGGAAGGAAGGTGGCAATCATAATTGCAATTGGCCAAAACGCGTAGAAAATCAAACCAAAACAGGCCGTCGCCATTAGCACTGCGTTATTGATAGTAAGGCTACCAAAGAGAAACGCGAATACAGCGATAATGATAAAACCAATTTGGTTTGAAATCATGCCGATAATTGGAATCGTGGTCGACATTCCCTCACTCATGCCGCCGTTTTTGTGCATGTAATAGATTTGGAATGGCTGCCCGCCAATTGCGGCCGGCGTAATACTATCATAATACTTGCCTAAAAGTACAGTTCTTCTTGCGACTTGCCAGACCTTGCCGGTATTGTCGCGCTCGCGTTTTTTGCCAGCTTCACGCATCATTAAAACATATTTAAAAATCTCAAATGTAATTGCCACTAAAAAGCTTGCTGCGGCCGGTAGTAAAAGCCACCAATTAATGCTTACTTCGGAGAGTTTCGCAGCATTCTCGGAATTACCAAATTCTGAAAAAGCAGTAGCAGCGATCACAATCACGTTAATTAGGATGAAACCAATCGTTAGGGCTGGTTTTTTTATTTTTTTCAGCGCTTCCTTTAGCGAAAAATTTTCTGGGCTTTCAGCCGCTTTTGTTTCTTCTTTACTCATTTAACTCCTAGCGGCCGCCCTAATATTTGGAAATTCGTCAACCAATACTTTAATACAACCAGCGATTGGGATTGCCACAATTGCGCCGATGAGGCCGAACATATACATACCAATAATCATCGCGCAGAGAATTGCTACGGCTGGAAGATTCAAAGCGTTTCCCTGAATCTTTGGCGCAATGGCGTTGTTCTCAATTTGTGCGTAGATAATATATACCACAACGAATATTGCTGCTGCGAGTGGGCTCGAACAAAGAAGTACTATAGTAATTAATACTGCACTGATAAACTGTCCGAACATTGGAATCATATAAAACACCATCGCAATCATGCCCATTGGTACAGCGATACTAGGCGAGACGTCGGTAAACAGCGAAAGTAAGAATACTAATATACCGCAAGCAAGACCATCGATCATTGCTACAATCATTTGGTGTGAAACATAGGTAGAAATAACATTGGCCATTTTGGCTACAACTTTCTTTGCTACGGCGACTGGCTTATTGTTCTCTTCGCTGTCGCCTAAGCTATGCCAAAGAGCCGCCATAAGAGTTGGGCCTTCGAGTAAGATAAGGAGAGTCATTACGAGTACTAACATGATTTTCATCGCAATGTCGGCAATACCGCTCACGCTCGCTACAAAGTTTGAACCGATTGCACCAAGAATACTATTAGAAATTCCAGAAAGCGCATTGGTAATCTCAACCTGGAGGTTTTCAATACCGATTGATTTACCAAAAGAATTAATACCGTCCCAACCGCCAAAGGTTGTCTCAAAGGTTTTTGGTAGTTGTTCAAAGAAATGGGAGGTTTCGTTAATCACAACTGGGCCAACAATGCCAATAATTGCACCTATCACGAGGACAACAATCATATAAGCAAAGACGGCAGAAATATTACGGTGTTTCTTCTCGGTGCCAAAACGCCGATTAAAAAAGTCATTCACTCTTCTAACTAGTGGCTTTAAAGCAAGAGCTAGAAAAATCGAAATACCAATAATCACAAGCCCCGTTACGGCTTGGTTAAAAAATAAATAAACCAAATATGCGATTGCCGGAATTGACCAGAATTTTATAAACGTCCAAGTATCTGTTTCTATAACTTTAGACATAAACCTCCTTTATAGAATAATTGTAGCATAAATGATATAATTATTGTAATGAAAAAAGTGTTAATGCATACTTGCTGCGCACCTTGCAGCGTTTATTGTATTGATAGTTTGCGCTCTGAAGGAATTGAGCCGACGATTTTTTGGTACAATCCAAATATTCATCCATATATTGAATATAAAACTCGTCGCGACTGTCTCAAGGAATATACTAAATCCATCAATGTTGAGTCAGTTTTTATCGAAGAATATGGTCTCGACGAATTTTGCAAAAACGTTGTCTCGGATATAAAGAATCGTTGCGTAAATTATTGTTACCCAAAGCGTATTTTAAAAACTGCTGAATATGCTAAGGAGCATGGCTTTGATGCTTTTACTACCACTCTTTTAGTGTCTCCCTATCAAAAACACGAAGAACTAAAAATCGTTTGCGAAAGAATCACCGAAGATCTTGGCATTGAATTTCTCTACCGTGATTTTCGAGTCGGTTTCCGCGATGGTCAAGCTAAAGCCCGCGAACTCGGACTCTATATGCAAAAGTATTGCGGCTGTATCTTTTCTGAAGAAGACCGCTATAAAAAACAAATTGAGCGTGACCTATCAAAATAGTTATGTTATAATAAAAAAGCAATGAAGAAGGCAATTTCTTTTGGAAGTGCACTGGGTCTACTTACGTTTTCTTTTATTTGTTCTACAAATGTTTTTGCAGAAGACATTATTGATGTGGTCAATATTACGGTGCCTGCTTCCTGCACTCTTTCCGGCACTAACCTTACCCACACCGCCACTATGCAGGTTAATCAATATAAAACAAATATTGGTTCTGCCAACATCAAAGCCACCTGCAATGATTCGGCTGGATTCTCGATCTATGCCATCGGTTATAGTGGCGAGCAGTACGGCAATACCAAAATGATCCATTCAAATTCAAGCGTCTCAGCTGCGATCGATACGGGCAAATATGTCTCCGGCACTACTACTGAATCAGTATGGTCGGTCAAACTCACTCCGGTTTCAGGCGACTTTGCGCCGACAATTAGAGATGATGAATCTTATGATTTTACTGATTACGAGGTAATTCCAGCCACTTATACTAAGGTTGTCTCTCTTAATTCCTATACTGACGCCACTATCGGCTCTAATTTTAACGTCGATTATGCCGTTTTTTCCTCCCCCCATCAGGCCGCTGGCACTTACACTGGTAAAGTAAAATTCACCCTCGTACATCCAGAAAGCGAACTAGCACCAATCGCTCCGCTCGCCGAATCCGCTTGTCCAGCTAACTCCATTTGCTATGCGCCAAATGCCAACGATATTATTGGCTCGATGGATTCGATCAGTGAGGTAAAGATTTCTACATCGTCAACGGCTGGCGTACAGTCGGTTAGCGCTAACGGCACGCCAACTTTAATTGCGCCAAATTATTCTAGAAATGAATACGGTTTTGCTGGCTGGAGTACGGATTTTGAAGCCACTAATTCAAGCAAGATTTACGGCCCGAACCAAACTGTTATCACGAAAACCGATGGTACTGGCGACGCAGACGTTTCTTCCCACGGCTTGATCCTCTACCCAGTCTGGATAGAAAACGAAGATTATCTCCAGGACTGGGATGGGTGTGGCAACCTTGAGAGCGCTTCTTATACAAATAGTGTCCTAAGCGCAGATTTAGACAGTGTCACGGCTCTTAAAGACAAACGTGACGGTAAAGTTTATGCAGTTGCCAGGCTTTCAGACGGTAATTGTTGGTTGATAGAAAACTTGAGACTTGGTAATGTCTCGGCCGACTTAATGGCCGCCTGGTCTCAGGGTATAGGTGGCGGTTTTACGACGCTTGCTGATTCTGAAAATAGTAATTTTGGCAATACTACTGCCGCTAATTCCCTATATAGCACCGGTAGTGCCGTAACTATGCCTCGATATAATGGCAATAATTCTAATAGAAACCTCCAACCAAGATACACCTTAGGAAAGAACGGTGACGATTATTATGCCTGGTATGGATATGGGCATTACTATACGTGGGAGGCCGCAAAAGCCAATACGCTATCGTTTAGCGACTATAATAGCTCAACCGCAGCAGAGACTTCGCTTTGTCCAAAGGGATGGGTTTCACCAAGAGGGACTCAGGCTGGCGAGTATTATTCTTTAATTAACTCAATGTCTGGCAACACTGGACAACAGGGTGCTAGGGAGCTTTTGAGTTTTCCAAATAATTTTGTATTAGCCGGTTCGTTTAGCAACTCTACAGCTAGCGCTGGTACATATGGATATCTTTGGACTAGTAGTAAATATAAATCAATGACTGCTTACATGGTTCAATTTCATTCAAGCGCAATAGCATCGACTGGCACCGGTAGTTATGACCCATATAGTGGCAGACCAATCCGCTGTACAACTAGTCCGGTCACAGAATAGATTTACTTGAAATTTTTATAATATAGTATATAATATAATAATGCTCGTTTCCGACTATAATTATGATTTACCAGAAGAAAGAATTGCTAAGTTTCCACCTGAGGAACGTGGCTCTACGCGTCTGCTTGTTTTAAATCGTAAAACTGGCGAAACCAAAGATTCTTATTATAAAAATCTCGACGAGTTTTTAAATGCCGGAGATGTATTAATTCTTAATGATACCCGTGTAATGCAGTCTCGCCTTTTTTGCATGTTAGAAGATGGTCGTGAGCGTGAACTCGTAGTGCTCGAAAAACATGGTGATGAGCCTCAGCGCGTGATGTACCGCGGAAAACTCCATGACGGCGACATTTTAAAACTCAACCTCGAAAAAATAAAACTTAATCCCGGTTTTAACAGGGATGAAAAAAATCTTAACCTCGAAAAAATAAAACTTAACATTAAAAAAGTTTTAGGCAACGGCATCGCTGAAATTGAATCAACGGTAGATTTAAACGAACTTACTGAAGTTTGTGGCACCGTTCCCCTTCCACCGTATCTCCACCGCGACGCCATGGAATCCGATAAAAAGCGTTATCAAACTGTTTGGGCCAAAAATATGGGTTCTGCTGCAGCACCAACTGCCAGTCTTAATATGACGGAAGATCTTCTAAATCGACTCAAAGAAAAAGGCGTAATTATTAAATATCTTACGCTTCATGTTGGACTTGGTACTTTTCTTCCGATTCGCTCCGACAATGTTGAAGATCATCATATGCACTCCGAATGGTACCATATACCAGCTGACACTTTAGACGCGATTAAGGCCGCTAAAGCATCCGGCACCCGTGTGATTGCACTCGGAACCACCGTAGCTCGCACGCTCGAATATTACGGCAAAACCGGCAAAACTGAAGGTGAAGACGACATTTTTATCTACCCAGGCTTTGAGTTCAAGGTTGTCGATGCACTTGTTACGAACTTTCACGCCCCTAAATCAACCGTTTTAATGCTAGCATCGGCTTTTGCTGGTTGGGAGCATCTACACGAAGCCTATAAACATGCGGTCGAAGCAGAATACAATTTCTTAAGTTACGGAGATTCGATGTTTATATGTTAAAGTTTGATATTGAAAAGAAAAATGGTTTAGCCCGCGTCGGCGTAATTCATACGCCGCATGGCGACATTAAAACACCAGCCTTTGTTGGTGCTGCCACTCGCGCCACGGTCAAGGCTCTCACTATGAAAGAAATGCGTGAGCTTGGTTCGCAGGCCATTCTTGCTAACACTTACCATTTATTACTCGCCCCAGGCACCGATTTAATCAAAAAAGCCGGTGGTCTTGCAGAGTTTTCGAGCTGGCACGGACCAACTTTTACCGACTCCGGCGGGTTTCAGATCTTTTCTCTGCCAGATGTTAAAATCACCGAGAACGGCGCCAAGTTTAAATCGCACATCAATGGCGACAAATTTGAAATGACACCAGAATCTTCCATGCAAGCCCAGTGGGCGATTGGTGCTGATATTCATATGGCTTTTGATCACCTCGCTAAATCAGAAGACAAAAAAGACATGAAAGAAGCCATGGAGCGCACGCATGCCTGGTTAAAGCGATGCGTCAAGGAGCACGAAAAACTTGAAAAAGAATACATAGCGGCCGGAAAGCCAGAGCAGTATTTGTATGCAGTGGTTCAGGGCGGCACGTTTAAAAATCTTCGTGCCGAGTCGGCTAAGGCATGTGGAGCAGAAGAAGTGGATGGTTTCGGTATCGGCGGTGTATTTGTTGCTGATGGTATGGCCGAAATGCTCCAGACCGTTTGTTCGATTTTACCAGAAAACAAGCCGCGTCATTTACTCGGCATGGGCCAAGAACCGATTGATTTGTTTGATGGTGCCGAAAATGGCTGTGATACCTTTGACTGTGTTGGCCCGACTCGGATGGCAAGAAATGGTTCCCTTTACACTCTAGATGGCCGCATTAACATTAAAAATGCCAAGTTTACTGAGGATTTTACACCAGTGATGGAAGATTGTGATTGCGAGTGTTGTAAAAACTATACCCGTGCTTATCTTCACCACCTATTTAAAACCGACGAAATAACAGCAAAAGTACTCGCCTCAATTCATAATGAGCATTTCGTCGTAACTGTAGTTGATAAAATTCGCGAAAGTTTGCTGAACGATACTTTTGAAGCGTATAAAAAAGAATTTTTAAGTCGCTATTATCAAAAATAGTATTCTCTGCTATAATTTAAGCATGAGTAATATTTATAATTTAGACATTAAAGGCCTTCGCAAGGCATTAATAGATTTTCATAAAACACTATATGGAAGAACGGCATTTTTCCTTGCATTCTTCATCCCGATTTTAGCGTTTCTCGCATTAGTCGGCTTTACTATTACCCTGTTTATTAAGCCAGAGGACGCCACCTTTATTGCCTTTTATTCAGCATTTGGCGTATTTGTGTTGTCGTTCATTATCGGCAACGCCTACTACTACCGCGAACTCCGCGATTTTATGAGAAACAAATAGTCTAGCTTAAGTATTCCCAAACACTGCCGGCTGAAGTATCCTTCACGGCAATGTTTTTTTCTGCGAGTTCATCACGAAGCTTATCAGAGTCAGCCCAGTTTTTTGCAGCACGAGCCTGTTCACGCTTCAAAATAATGTTTTTAATATCGTCAGTAATATCTGGTGTTTCGGCAATTAGGTTTAATCCGAACAGTTCATCGATCTTTTTCCAATCATCTAGTGAAATAGAAGCTCCATCAATTAATGCGAACGCTTCAGCAGAATTTAAGTTTTCATTTAAGGCGCCTAGCACCCTATCATAAATACCATCATCGCTTTTAACATCCTGTTGATAGCAAAGTGCGATACGGTTTCGCCAATTGAGCCTTCTAGCTTTCGCGGCCTCGAGGCTTTCAAAAGTAAAATTACGCGTTCCCTGGTAGTGGCCTTGAAGCACCCACATTTTATAATCTAATGGTTTAAATCCGCGTTCATTTAAATCGGAAAGTAGATATACGTTACCAAGTGACTTCGAAATTTTTTCGCCATCAATTGTAATAAAATTAGCGTGTAGCCAAAAACGAGCCAATTCTTTACCCGATAAAGCAAAAGATTGTGCGATTTCGTTGGTGTGGTGAATCGGGATGTGGTCTATGCCGCCGGTATGAATATCAATCGGTTCTCCAAGTTCTTCATGAATTATCGTTGAGCATTCAAGGTGCCAACCAGGATAACCTGGGCGACCAAGATAATCCCAACGCATGGCGTGTTTTTCACCCGGCTTAATAAATTTCCAAACAGCAAAGTCCGAAACATTTCGTTTTTCATCATTAAAGCCAACTCTAGCACCAGCTTGTAAGCCCGCGAGATCCAATCTAGCAAAATCTGCGTAGTGGTCGAATTTACTTGTATCGAAATAAATGCCATCTTCCGTTTCGTAGGTAAAACCATTTTCGGTCATTTTAGAGACGGCCTTCATATCTGCTTCAACATAATCAGTGGCTTTGGCGATTTTATCCGGCTCGGTTAGATGCAAACTTCTAAAACTATGCAAGAAATCGTTGGAGTACATGTCGGCAATTTCCCAAACAGTCTTGCCTTCGCGCGCAGCACCCTTTTCGAGCTTGTCTTCCCCCTCATCGCCGTCGGAAGTAAGATGACCGACATCCGTGAGATTCAAAACGCGTTTCACGTTAAACCCATTTGCCTTTAAAGTGCGGACCAGCAAATCCCAGTATATATATGATGCGTAATTCCCGATATGTTGGTAGTTATAAACGGTTGGACCACAGGTATATATCTTTACCTCATCACCGAGCGGCTTAAAGTCCTCAATCGTTTTAGTTGCGGTGTTATATAGTTTCACTTTCTTCTTCCTCCAGTATTTTGCCTAGTTTATGATATTTGTCTATTGAAACGCCATGATGACTCGGCGTAGTGATTAAATTAAGACAACGGTTTGCTTTAGTGATTCTTGGAAGATTGTAAGTTGCAATAAAACGGTCTAATTCACCGTAGATTAAATCGGTCGGGATATCAATTTTCTCTAAAACAGCATAATTTTCCTTATCCATAACAATATTATTCATAGAATTCTGGAAGGATTTCTCTTTTACGATATCATGATCCTTTACGCTAACAGCATCTTCAAACAGTTTAATTCCCTTTTTAAAGGCTGGGTGCTCAATATCCTCTTTAGTATAAACAGGTGGGGATATCAGTACTAATCTCTTAATATTATCAGGATATATAGAAGCATACCTCGTCACGATAAAGGTCCCCATAGAATGACCAACTAGAATAATAGGAGTATTGACTTCGGCGATATCCAAAGAATTGTTAAGCGCGGTTAATTGTTCGTCGTAATTATAATCTAAGTCATCGCTCTTTGAAGATTTGCCGGCACCTAATAAGTCAAAAGCAAGAAATCTCGCGTTCAACTTCTTCTCCTTTTCTAAATAATGTAAAGCATGGTCAAAAGTTGAAGAATCAGAAGCAATACCGTGAATAAAAACTACTGTAAATTTCGGCTTCTTAGTAGCAGAAAAGTCATGACTCTTATAAAGAGCAAGTTTATTCATCTTCTGCCTCTCTTAGTAATTGCGGGACAATATTTACTAAATCCGCTAATACTTCATCATAGTTGGTGTCGTAAGTTCTAAAACCTGCCGCAAATGGATGGCCACCGCCACCAAAGTAACCGGCAACCTTGTCGGCAATTCCAGCTCCGGCGGCACAACGAATTTTACCAGTTACCTTGCCGTCCGGATAAGTTTTAATTGCAACAGCCACCTTAACGCCCTCGACTAGTCTTAATTCTTCAAGAATTAAGACGTTTGGGTTGTACTCATCAGAATATTCACGGATGTCGTCCCAAGGGATATGCACGGTGGCTAATTCCCCGTCGAGAGAGTATTCAATGCGTTTAATAAGGTCAGCCTTGTAATCTAAAATCCTTTGCGATTTTTTCATAAATTCGCGACGACGTTCTTCGAGCTCGGCCGCACTGGCGCCAATTTTGGTTAGCTCCGCGGCAATTTCAAATGTCCTGGCCGTCACGGCTGAACTAGTAAACCCTAAAGTATCAGAAAGAATACCCTGGAAAATTGCTTCCGCCGCCTCGACCCCAATTTTCATTCCCGTATCAACCGCAATTTCATAAATTAACTCTGCGCAGGCCGGACGCACCTCAATGATTTTTTCGTGTTCAAAATTTAAATCATCTTCAGTCTCATGGTGGTCAATTACTAGTACGGGAGCGGAATAGAGGCGGTTTTTAATTGCCGTATCGTCAAGTAGTTTCGAAAGTAAAACTTCGGCTGCCGTATCAACAATAATATATCCATCAGCCTTATAGTCAAATTCATTAGTTACTCTAGACCAATCAGCAAAATAATGTAAGTATTTTGGGATATCCACCGGGCAATATAAGGATATTTCTTTCCCCTCAAGCAAATAGTCGAGTGCAAAAGCCGAACCCAGCGAATCCCCATCCGGGTTTTCTGCCTGGATAATACAAATCTTATTTTTATCTTTAATAAAATCCGTGAATCCCTTATACATACTAATAATTATACCATACCGATTTTTTGTGCTAAAATTATTGCATGAACGTTTTTCGTGCAGACAAAAAATTTGAAAAATTTGAAGACGTATCCCCAGAAATCTTGAAAAAAGAAGGGGTTAAGCTTCTTCTTTGTGATTTAGATAACACACTCCGTCTTCATTCCGAAAAAGAACCTAACGACGAGCTCATTAAATGGGTTAAAGCTTGCCAAAAAGCCGATATCACAATTGTAATTGTCTCAAATAATGGCCGTAAAAAGATGATGCAAAAGTTTTGCGAACCAATTAATGTACCTTGTGTCTGGTGGGCCAAAAAACCACTTAGTACCAAGCTCACCGAGGCTATGGACGAGTATCATTCAACCCCAGAGCAAACTGTAATGTTAGGCGATAAGTATTCTACCGACGTTCTCGCGGCAAGATTTGCCAAGATACGTGCTTGGAAAGTTGAACATCGCCGGGATTTGCCAAAAAATGACGAAGAATAAGAATAAACTAAACTTCCCTACCGTTTTGACACTCGCGAGGATAATTCTAACTATCCCGCTCTTTATTCTGATTTTTTGCGACTGCTTGCCTGCTAAAATTATCGCGATTATTTGTTTTGTCGTAGCGTCTATTACCGACTTCATCGACGGTAAATTGGCCCGCAAAAATAAACAGGTTACTGATCTTGGCGCATTCTTAGATCCTTTAGCCGACAAGATGTTAATTAATCTAACTCTTCTCGCGCTCTGTTATCAAAACTTAGTGCCAATCTGGATGTTTGCTATTATTATTGTGCGTGATTTTGCTGTAGACGGCATCAGGATGATGGCCGCTAAAAAAGGTATTACGGTTGCTGCTTCAAAAACCGGTAAACTTAAAACCACCGTTCAGATGATTGCCTTATCCCTTGTTCTAGCCAACAAAATATTCATGAATGACATTCTGCTTAACGTCAACATAGTACTACTTAGTTTAATGCTACTCCTAACTGTGGTTTCAGGTCTAGAATATATTATAAAAGGCTGGAAATTAGTAATAAAATAGTCGCCGTAAAAGCGGTTGAATCAATGCGGTCTAGAAAGCCGCCATGTCCACCGTTGCCACCAACTACATATTCAAGTTTTTGGAATAGCTTCATCTTGGTAACAATCTCATTAGAATCCTTGACCTTGAATTGGCGCTTCAAGAAGCTCTCATATAAATCGCCAATAAGTGCCAGTGGGCCACAGAATAAATAAATCCAATCCACATTAAATGTGCCACGAATCAGCATCATAGCAAGACACATAAGAAATGACATGAGAAGCCCTAGGAATGTGCCTTCCCAGGTTTTGTTTTTCGAAATATGTGGGAATGGACGAGACTTCTTGAAGATTTTCCCGCCAAAGGCTTTACCAAGTAGATAAGCAAAGATATCATATCCGCAGACGCCGAGAATAATATACCAAACGTGTGGTACGTCAATTTTTGCCACCCAAATCGAGCTAAATACAAGAAGTAGAATTTCAATAAAAGCTAGAAGAATATGAAACCAGGTTTTTTTCTTCGTGAAGAATGAACATAATTCAATCGCTGAGACCAAGGCGAAAAGCCCAAAGATTACTTTAAAAGGAATGCCATCAAATATATATAAGGCCACTAGTGCCACGACGAACATTCCAAGTCCACACACCAGTCTCACCCTGAAATTCTTGTCCATATCCACATTATAGCACTATATTCTTAGAATAATGGTAAAATAGTAACATGCTCGAATATGTATATAGTAAGATAAAGACCGTACTTCGTAAGCTAGATATGAAGCTCGAACGCGCGAAATATGGCTATATCGATAAATTACCAAAAGATATTGAATATTTTGAAGGCAGCATGTATGACGCTGTTTATGAGGCTTCTTGCAAGTGGCCGAATAACGTTGCGCTAGACTACTTTGATATTCAAATCACTTACAAAACACTAATTAAAAAGATTAACAAAGTTGCCGCAGCACTTAAGGAATCTGGCGTCAAAAAGGGGGACCGTGTTACTGTATGTATGCCAAATACCCCAGAATCCATTTATATGTTCTATGCCATCAATGAGGTTGGCGCCGTAGCTAACATGATTCACCCGCTCTCATCTGAAAAAGAAATTGAAGAATATGTCAATCAGGCGGATTCTAGAATTATGTTCTGTATCGATATTACTTATTCAAAAGTTGAGGCAATCATCAAGAATACTAAGCTAGAAGAAGTTATTGTGGTCTCGGCTACCCGTTCAATGGATTCATTAGTTAGAATCGTCTATAAACTCACTAAAGGTCGCAAGAACCATATTAATAAAAGCCAACATGTTATCATGTGGGATCGTTTCCTTTCAAGAGCTGATAAATACATCGGCAACCCACATACCAGAGTTAATAGTAAAGACCCAGCCGTGATTCTCTACTCTGGCGGTACTACCGGTAAACCAAAAGGTGCAATATTGACGAACCTAAACTTCAACGCCCAAACTCTCGGTGCTAAATACCTTGTGCCAGAGCTTCTAAAGGCTGAGAATGCTTATCTAACTTTTCTGCCAAACTTCCATGCCTTTGGTCTTGGCTGTTGCATTCATATGCCGCTTTACTTCGGTTCTCGTATCGTTCTGATTCCACAGTTTAACGCCAAGAAACTAAAGATGTATATTACTAAATACAAAATCAACATTTTAGTTGGCGTGCCAACCGTCTTTGAATATCTCACCAAGATTAAATTCAAAAAAGATGGGCTTAAAAATGTGCGCTTTGTAGTATCTGGTGGCGACATGATGAGTATGACCAGTAAGGAAAAGATTAATGAATTCTTGAAAGCTCACGGCTCTAAAGCTATTATGGAAAACGGCTATGGCCTAACCGAGGCTTCTGGTGGCTTTATCTTTTCACCAAAAAGTGTTGCTGAAGAGCCAGATGTAATTGGCTACCCGCTTCCAGACAACGAAGTCATCATTATGAATCTAAAAACCAAAAAAGAAGCCAAGCTTGGTAGCGACGGTGAAATCTTGGTTAGAGGTCTAGCTGTCATGAAGGAATACCTTGGTAAACCAAAAGAAACCGAGGAAGCCTTTATCACGGTCGGCACCAAAAAGTATCTTCGCACTGGTGATATTGGCTATGCCGACGAGCGTGGCGTGATTCACTTCCGTTCACGACTAAAACGCATGATAATTTCGAACGGATATAATATATATCCAGCCAATATTGAGGATGTGACACTGAAATGTGAGGCAATTTCTAGCTGCGCCGTAGTCGGTCGCGAAGATAAGCTTCGCGGCGAAAAAGTAGTAGTATTCCTAGTATTAAAAGAAGGTGCCTCGGAAAGAGCAGCCAAAAAAGAACTAACCACGATTTACAAAAAATATCTCGCTAAATACGAGATTCCTAGGGAGCTTCGATTTATCCCAGAACTACCAAAAACGAAACTCGCAAAAGTAGACTTCAAAGCTCTAGAAAAATTCTAAAGATCAGTGCGGTGCTCCAACGCCGCACTAATTGTAATCTGATCTGCATACGAAATATCGACACCAAGCGGTAGGCCACGCGCTAGGCGGGTAAGTTTTAATTTTGGGTTTTCTTCGTGGAGAACTTTTTCAAGTAAAAGCGCTGTAGATTCGCCCTCAACCGACGGGTTGGTAGCAATAATAACCTCGCTTACTTTATCATCCTTTACGCGCTTTACAAGCTCCTTAATATGAAGTTGTTCTGGCGTAATACCATCGATTGGCGACACGGCACCACCAAGCACATGATAAGTGCCAGTGTAGCCATGTGTTTGTTCAATTGCAAAAATGTCAAGTGGTTCTTCAACTACAAGAACGGTGGTTTTGTCACGCTTTGGGTCGGTATAAAGTGGCGATAATTCTTCGTCGGCATCAATTAATGCAAAAGTCACCGGGCAGGATTTTACCCCATCGTGCAGATTGTTTAGAGCATCCGAGATTTCTTCTGAAATCTTAGAATTGGATTTAAAAAGATAATAGGCATAACGTTCTGCGGTACGCGGGCCAACGCCCGGTAATAATCCGAGCGCATTAATAGCGTCAATTAAAGCTTTCGGGAGCATTTTACATTCCGAGGTTGCCGAGGCCACCCATCAAAGGTTTCATTTTTTCGGTAGCAATTTCTTGGGCTTTAGCAAAGCCATCGCGCATACAGTTTTCAATCCAGCGCTCAAGCTCATGAATGTCATCAAGATCAACTTTCTCTGGATCGATTTTTACTTTCTTTACTTTAAGTTCACCGTTAATCTGAATTACGACAGCACCGTCACCAGCTTCGACTTCAACGATTTCATTCTTTAGTTCTTTTTGTGCTTTGCGAAGCTGGTTCAAAAGCTTCATCTGGTCCATAGTCTGACCCATATTATTCTCCTTTTGCTGTATATAGATATATTATAGCAGAATTTTCGCGCATCGGGGATGTTATAATGCGTTCTAATGTAAAGCTATCATCTTCAAGCGTGTCATTTAATACTGCGAGCTTAGTTGGGATTTCGCCCACTTTTAGCTCATTTACGACTTTAATATTGGTTGAACCTTCAATTATCTTGTAAAATTCATAGTTTTCATTAACAAGTAAAGTCTCGTCAGTAAGATTCTTCCTGACGATTTTTAGATTATTAGTAAATTGGCTAGCTACACTTGGGTTATAACGGTATCCGTAAACATACTGAAGGAGTGACGGAATTAAAATGACAGCAAACAGAATAGATAAAGGGATAATCGCCGCAACTCTTGCGTATGGGTTTTCTGGGAAAAGCCCATACCATTTTTCGAGTAAGTATTTGAGCCCGTGAGCGATTAAGATTGCAAGTGGCAGGATAAAGAAGATAATTGCATCAGGATTAAAACCGGTAATTATGATCGTGAATATAAATAGTAATGAGGCAATCATGTTTCTTGAAGCAAAGAAACCTTTAGTAGTCGAGAACAAACCGACTAGCGCGAGAGCTAGACTTGGTAAGCCGATTAATGGCGTCATAAAGACACTTTCGAGCGAACCATCCCAAAGGAATACCGGTGTGATACCGATGCTAATATTTCTTAAGAAATGGTTGAATTCGAATCCCTTACTAGAAAGAAGCTCAGAAAGAATTCCAGGCTGATTCACAATATTAATAATAAGGGTAGTCATACCAGCAATTATGAGGGCTGAAACAATCGAAAAAGGTAGTTTTGGCAGGCTCTTGATAACAAATCTTAGGTGTGGTTGCAACCAAACGAAAATCAGGCAAAAAGCCGCAAAATAAATCATGTATGGCGTGAAAATTGAAAATAGCATCGCAATCGCAAATAAGAATGAATACATCGGCTTAGGCCGTTTCTCGCCCTGGATTTTTGAACCAAGCCAAAGAAGTAATGTTGGCCAAAAAACAATCATAATTAAAGGCGTGCCGTTTCCGGCTAGAAATAGAAATGGTGTAGACAATACTACGAGACAAGATGATAGCAATGATACATTGCTTTTAAACCAACGGTTAAGAAGAAGGATTAATAGTAGACCTAGAGCTAGCCCCATAATAATACTTGGAAGTTTAATCGCGTACGGTGTTAAACCAAAAACCAGAATCGAAAGCTTCTGTAGAACCTTGTATGGCATGTCCACGATATCACCGTTTAGTGGCGAACTAAGTTTCAAAGAATAGGATGCCGTAGCGGAATCCATTTCAGCTTGCGATAAACCAGTTTGAGCATACAGCGGTAACGTGAATAATAAGAAAACAAATGCCAAACCTAGCAAGATATAACCAATCACAAAGCGGTATCGATACAAAAAAAGTTTAGAAATAATAATTTTCTTCACATAACAATTATATATTTATTAACGAGTTTTATCAAGTGACATGAAGCGGAGCAGCTCTGGATGGAAGTATAATTCAACCTTGCCAACTGCACCGTGGCGGTGCTTAGCGATTAAGAGTTCAGTAACGTTAGTCGGCTCATAGTTATCATCATTTTGTTTATAATAATCCGGACGGTGAAGAAATAGCACGAGGTCGGCGTCCTGCTCAATAGAACCAGATTCGCGAAGATCAGAAAGTAATGGCCTTGGATTATCACGCCCAGTCACATTACGGGAAAGCTGTGCGAGCGCTACTACTGGCACATCAAGCTCACGGGCTAAAATCTTTAATCCACGTGAAATCTCGGTTACTTCTTGTACACGGTTCCCTTTGTAACGGTCAGAACCCTGAATTAACTGTAAGTAATCAATGATGATGATACCGATGTTATGGTCGTACATAGCGCGGCGGGCGCGGTTTCTTAGTTCTGTAATGGTCATTGAGCTCGTGTCGTCAATATAAATCGGGAGCTCCGATAGCTCATCCATTGCTTCGGCAATTTTAGAATATTCCTCATCAGTAAAATTACCAGTGCGGATATTCCAGTTATTAACTCCAGAAACGTCAGAAACCATACGGTCAATAATTTCATTTGAAGCCATCTCCATCGAGAAGAACAAAACACCCTTACCATTCATACTGGCAATATTATATGTTAAGTTTTGCGCGAAAGTAGTTTTACCCATCGCCGGGCGGGCGCCCACGATAATTAAGTCACCCTTCTGAAAACCCGCCGTTAATTTATCTAGATCACGAAAACCAGTTTTAAGACCACGAAGCGCCCCTTTGTTTTTACGAAGTTCTTCCATTCGATCTAGGGCGTCGGCAAGCAGGTCTTCCATAGGTATATAGTCGCTCCTTATAGTCTTGTCTGACACTTCAAATAGCTCTTTCTCGGCAGTGCCAAGTAATTCGTTTACGTCGGCGTCTTCGTTAAAAGCAGTATTCACGATTTGTGATCCGGCCTGGATTAATCGGCGTCTAGTAGACATCTTTTCTACAATTTCCGCATATGCGGTAGCGTGCGACGCGGTTGGTACATAGGTAGATAATTCAGTTAAATAAGACGCCTTGCCTACGTCATTGAGTTTCTTCCCTGCGCGAAGTTCTGAAGTGAGAGTAACAAGATCAACCGGCATATGACGGTCATAGAGATTTACCATCGCCTCAAAGATTAACTTGTGTTTTTCATCATAAAAATCGGAAGGTTTAATGATGGTTAGTATTTCCGGTAGAATCTTATCTGAAATCAAAATCGCGCCAAGAAGCGACTTCTCAGCGTTTAAATCTTGTGGTGGTATGCGTCCACCGTCTTTAGAATGGGTTACCTCCGGCATCGTTTTTTACCTCTCCTCCCATTATAGCGGACATCTTAGAAATTAGTAAGTCTTGACTTTTACTTGGATTATCGCCGATATCGTGGACAATTACGCGGAGACCACCGGCAGCTTCGGTCAGTACTTTTAGATTATTATCACGTGACAGAATCGTCTTTTCGATTCGTTTGGTTGGGTAGATATTTAAGACATTCCCGCTTACATCGTGCGAAACGTTCCTTAGCTGCATGGAAATAGCATCATTCAGACTCTGCACCGCCTCAAAGAATTTATTCCAATCAAAATTTACTGGAGCCGAAACCGTGCTCTCGGCAACTTGCTCAGTTGTATTAATAATAGTGGTTTCCTTAGCTTTCTCTTTGATTTTTACAGACTGCGTATTAACTACCTGTGTGCGGTTAGTTACGATATTGACATTCGATGTTAATGCAACTAAAAGCTTAGCCTCTGCAAACGGCGCTCGAACATCAGGGAGCTTAGCAAGAAGCGGCAAAAGCTCGGCCTTCGGCTCGTCTACAATAATTGAAATGATTTCGTCAACTAAAGTCTCGGGCTTCACGCCATCGGCCAAGATTTGTTTTAATGAAGTAGTCGTCTTTTCGATATCTTGTGACAAATAATTATTTAATAATTCAGAAATCTTTTCATCTTCTGGTAACCCCATCGCCGACACCACGAGCTCTTTAGTAATTTTATCTGATGATAATGTCGAAATCTGATCAAGAAGTGACAATGAATCACGGAATGATCCTCCGCCACGCTTGACGATAATATTTAAGGCGTCTGGTTCGATATTTATTTTCTCTTTTTCACAGATTGACTTAAGATAATCAAACATCACTTTTTTATCTGCCAGGCTAAAAGTATAAGTTTGCGCGCGCGAAGTAATAGTAACCGGTACTTTATAAGCATCAGTGGTAGCCATAATGAATATTACATGTTTTGGTGGCTCTTCTAAAGTCTTTAAGAGTGCATTGAAAGCCTCTTTGGTCAGCATGTGTACTTCGTCGATAATATAAATCTTATATTTACCAGAAGTTGGCGCAATAGCGGCTTTTTCGCGGAGTTCCCTAATATTATCAATGCCGCGGTTTGATGCGCCATCAATTTCAATAATATCCACGTAGTCATCTTCGATTTCGTATTTAAAACCATTTACTTCATGAGCAAAAATGCGTGCCACAGATGTTTTGCCGGTGCCTCTTGGCCCGATGAAGAGATAGGCATGCGAAATCTTCCCTTGCTTCAAGGAATTTTCGAGCACACGAGTAACTTGCTCTTGCCCGACGACTTCGGAGAGTTTTTTAGGTCGATATTTTCTATATAATGCTTTAGCCATTCATGAACCTAGAGCGCAGCCTCAACTGCCGCCCAGGTTGCATCGTTATTGTCTGCTGGAATTGTTACTGAAACTTGTGAGCCATCGCGAAGGTGGAAATAAGTGACTGACGCATAAAGAATTTGGTATTCTTTGCCGGCAACTTCAACATAGTATTTGTCATCATGGTGAGTGAGTGTACCGATTACGGTCTTACGTTCGACTGGACCAATCTGCTTGTAAAGGAATTTACCATCTTCAGTAATTGTGAGCTTCATAATGTCACCTTCAACAAGCTTTGATTTAGAAGCATAGTTGGCTGGCACTGGATAATTCTTACCATCTGGGCCAATCATAATTTGACCATCAAAAATGCCTTCGATGATCTTACCCTCTGGGCCGGATACAACAGTATCGCGTGGCGCAGCAATCGTCTCGCCATCGCCTAGTATCGAAACTAAAAGCTCTTTAGCAGCTGATAAATTAGTTTCAGCCTCAGAAATGAGACTACGTAATCTTTTTATTTGTTTTTCTGGTATTTCAGACATCACCTCGCATCCTGTCT
>CAZCPT010000013.1:0-25710 GCA_964499905.1 uncultured Candidatus Saccharibacteria bacterium
GCGAATGCTGGGACCAAAACCCAGTGCCTTACCGCTTGGCGACGGTCCAATACCCATATATTTTACCATAAGGCGTTGAAGCCGTCAAAACTTGCTTTTTTTCGTGTTTTGTGCTATAATATATATAGGTACACCAAAAAATACGCGAATAGGGGGTTCAAAAAATGGGTTGTATCGGAACATTTGAATGGGCAAAGGACGAATTCGAGAACGTGAAAAGAGATTTTCAGAGAATTACTACGAAGGCTGACTTCAGCCAGTGCTCGATCCGCGAATACGCGGGCAAAGAGAACTTGGCTCCGCTTCTGGCGCGCCTTGATGAAGTAATTCCCATCCTCGGACAGTCCAAAGAACTCGCAGATAAACAGCAGTACGAAATGGCGTACGCACTCTATGACACTATTCAAGCTGCTATCTACGGTTAAGCCTCAACTAGGCCTGAGATTTTCTCAGGCCTTTATCTTTTCTAAATAAGCAAAAGCTTAAAACTATGTTATAATAAAAGTTATGGTAGCAAAAAGACGAAAAACATCTAGAAAAAACTCTCGTGCTAGGAAAGAAGCTCCAGTTGAACATGAACTTCCAGGTGGATTCTGGCGACAAATTTCAGCAATTCTTATGATAGCCCTTGCGCTATTCTTCATCATTACGTGGTTTGGTCATGGTGGCTCTGTTCTTAATATGGTGCATAAATTTTTTGAAAGCCAACTTGGTGTAGCAACTTTCTTCTTGCCATTACTTCTAGTTTATATTGGGGTGAGGATTTTAAAGAGCGAGAACAACCGTATCGCAATTCCGGTATACTTTGCCAGTATCTTGATGATTCTTTGGGTATCTGGGATTGGTGCAATTTGGAATAATGGTGGTTCGGTTGGTAAGTGGCTGAACGGCGTGTTTACGAACCTACTCGATCAAGGTGTTGTCATCTTTATTTATATTGTTCTCATCTTTATTACTACGGCATTTATCTTACAGGTTTCGCCGATTACCCTATTTAAGGGTACTAAAAATATGGTGACGCCGGGTAAAAAAGAGTTTGAAAAAGATACTGATGATAAAAAACTTGGGCAGATAGAGATTAAAGTAAATTCTGGTCTTGGCTCAGCGGCGGTAGCTACGGCAGCAAAAGAACCAGTGAAGGCTAGAGGTTTCTTTGGTAGGAAGGGCCCAGAAGTACACGAGCCAGCTGCAGCAAAAACACCAGCTAAACCAGTTGAAGAAAAGGCCTTGGTGTCGATTTCCGATCCAGAATGGAAGATGCCGACTACGGCACTACTAAGTAAAAAACAGTCTCCGCAAGATCCGGGTAACGTCAAGCAAAATGCCTATATTATCCAAAAAACATTCTCAGAATTTGGTATTGAAGTGGAGATGGAGGACGCTAATATTGGCCCACGTGTAACGCAATATACTTTGAGAGCACCGGGCGGCGTGAACCTGGCAAAAATCGCAGCACGTGATAAGGAGCTTGCTTATAATCTTTCGGCTAAGACTGTGCGTATTGAAGCACCGATTCCAGGTACGCAGCTCATCGGTGTAGAAGTACCAAATGTGAAACCAGCTTCTGTGTCGCTTAGAGGTATTATCGAAAGCGAAGAATGGAAACAAGCTAAAGACCCACTTACCTTTGCAATTGGTAAAGATATTTCGGGTAATCCGGTAGTAGCAGACCTTGCTGGTATGCCACACTTACTCATTGCTGGTACTACTGGTTCTGGTAAGTCCGTGATGACGAATACGCTTATTATGTCGCTTTTATATCGCAATTCACCTTCTGATATGCGCCTCATAATTGTAGACCCAAAGCAGGTTGAAATGGTGCAATATAATGACATCCCGCATCTTTTAACACCAGTGATTACTGACACAGCTAAGGCGCTTTCAGCAATGAAATGGGTAGCAAACGAAATGGATCGTCGTTATTCATTGATGGCCGAAGAAAAGGTGAAGAAAATAGGCGAATATAACAAAAAGATGGAAGCCAAAGCCAGAGAGCTAAAAGAAAAAGGTGAGACTGAGATTTCGGAGGAAGAAAAAGAAAAAATCAGCAAGATGCCATATATTGTCATTGTGATTGATGAAATGAGCGACCTTATGATGCAGGCCTCAAAGGAACTTGAGCCATTAATTGTACGCGTGGCACAGCTTGGGCGTGCGGCTGGTATGCACTTGGTGCTTGCAACTCAGAAACCGATTGTAAAGGTGATTACGGGCCTTATCAAAGGCAACATTCCTTCACGTATTGCATTCCGCGTATTAACGTCAATGGAATCTCGTATTATTCTCGATTTGTCTGGCGCTGAAAAATTACTTGGCCAAGGCGATATGTTGCTTTCGACCGAGAAAACCACTAATGGCCCGGAGCGTATCCAGGGTGCATGGTCACCGGATGAGGATATCGAGAAGGTAACAAACTTCCTTCGCGAGCAAAGACCACCTAACTACAATAAGGAAGTGATTGCGCAGGCTGTATCAATTCGTGGCATGGGCCCAGAAATGGGTGGTGCGATTGGTGATCTTGGCCGTAGATTTGATCCGAACGACCCAATGGTAAGAAAAGCTGTGGAAATTTCACTTAATAAGGGTAAATTCTCGACTGCGATGTTACAAACCTACCTGGGTAAAGGGCATGGATTTGTGTCAGGACTTGCGATTTGGTTTGAAGAAATTGGTGTGATTGGCCCACAGAATGGCAATAAACCGCGTGACCTACTTATTTCTTCAATGGATGAGTTTGACCAGCTGGCAAATGCTGGCGACATGTCTGCTGGCGAAGATTATTAGAAAAAGTACTAGAAGGGGGTGCTTTTTCGTGCTACAATAAAAGGACAATATTAATATCAAGAAGGGGTGAGGGAACGGCCCGTTGACCCCCTACCAACCTAGTTAAAACCAAGGTGGTAAATCCGTCCAAGAAAGGAAAGATATGTTCTACAGAACAGCGGAGAGTGTATCTCCAAAACATCCAGATAAATTATGTGACCAAATTTCAGATGCGATTTTGGACGCTTATTTAAAGCAGGATCCAGATTCGCGTGTGGCAGCAGAAACCTGTGGCGGGCATGGTGTAGTGTTTGTGACTGGCGAAATTACGTCGAAGGGTGATGTAGACATTCCGGCAATCGTGAAACGTATTGCGGGAGACGATGTTGAAGTCCATACTAAGATTGTAAAACAGTCACCAGAAATTGCCCAAGGTGTAGATACTGGTGGTGCAGGTGATCAAGGTATTATGATTGGTTATGCCTGTGATGAAACTCCAGAAATGCTTCCACTTGAAGTCGTCCTATCTAGAAATTTGAATGAGTTTATCTATGCTAAATACCCATATGATGGTAAGACACAAGTAACGATTGCACCGGATGGTACGATTGATTCAATTGTGGCAAGCTTCCAAAATGTGTCTAAGGCTGAGTTAAAGGAAATGGTTGACCAGTTCGTGAAGGATAAAGGTCTAAAAGGTAGACTAGAGCTTCACTTAAACCCAGCTGGCGATTGGCAACAAGGTGGTTTTGACGCTGACACTGGTCTTACTGGCCGTAAACTTATTGTTGATAACTACGGTCCACGCATTGCAATTGGTGGCGGTTGTTATTCTGGTAAGGACCCATCTAAGGTAGACCGTTCGGCTGCTTATATGGCACGTAAAATTGCTGTTGATTATCTAAAGAAGCGTGGTGCTCATGAAGTATTGGTGCGTCTTGCTTACGCAATTGGTAAAGCGGAACCACTTGAGCAAACAGTGATCGTGGACGGCAAAGCAGAAGAAATTGAAGGATATGATCTCACTCCACGTGGCATCATTAAATTCCTCGATTTGAAGCGCCCGATTTATGAAGAAACCGCACGTTATGGCCATTATGGTCACGGTTTCGATTGGGACAAGTAGTTTAAATTAAACCAAAAATAGCACGTTTCATCGCGCTATTTTTGTATCTCTAGACTTTATCTATTAACTGTGCTATAATATAGGGCATAATATTAGCTCAGCAAACGGGCTTTGACCGCGTTTGCTTTAACCAAAGGAGTCACATGAAAGAATACGAACTTTCAATCCTATTTCATCCAGATCTTGAAATGAATCTGGATCCAGTCGTCAATAAGGTGAAAAAACTTATTGAAGACAACGGCGGTAAAATCACCAAAGAGGAAAATGACGGCAAGAAACGCCTAGCATATTCCATCAATGGTCAAGATTTTGCTGTGTATTACTTCATTGACGTTGAACTCCCAGCTCAGGCTCCAGCCAAGCTTTCGAGTGTTCTCAACATTACCGATGAAGTTCTCCGTTACCTTCTCGTTCGTGTAGACGAGCGCAAAGCAAAGTATGCTTCTCGTCGCAAGGAAAAAGAAGAGGATTCGACAGAAGAAGAGTCTAACGAAAAACAAGGAGAGTAATTATGCGCGGATTTTCCAAAGCAATTATCACTGGTAATATCACCCGTGACCCAGAACTTCGTACCACTACTGGTGGTTCGTCAGTTTGTAGTTTTACAGTAGCCGTTAACCGTAATTATCGCGGAACTGATGGCGAACAAAAAGAAGAAGTGTCGTTCATCGACTGTTCGGCTTGGGGTAAGCTTGCTGAAACGATTGCACAGTACGGCAAAAAAGGAAATGGCGTACTAGTTTCAGGTCGCTTGAACCAGCGTGCGTGGGAAGATAAAAACGGCAATAAACGCTCAAGTGTTGAAATCGTAGTTGAAGATTTTAACTTTGTAGGCGGAAAAGACGGTGGTAATGCTTCGGGCAGTTACAGCGCTCCGGCAAATAACCCATCACAGGAAGAAAACATTCCTGATGATATCCCGGAAGAAATTGAACTTGATGAAGTTCCATTTTAATAAATTAAGCGAAGGAGATGCAAAATGAAAAGATTGAAAAATGATCCAAATCTTTATTTCGACTATCGTGATACGAAGACTTTGCAACGCTACATTGATGCTTATGGCCGTATTGAGCCAATTTCGAAAACTGGTTTATCAGCCAAGCAACAGCGCCAACTTGCTGTAGCAATTAAGCGTGCTCGTCATCTAGCACTTTTGCCATTTGTATCAAATAATTAAGGAGTCGAAAAATGTACGGACCAACAGATCTAAAGAAAAACACTCTGATTACTTTAGACGGCCAGCCGTATAAAGTGGTGGAGTACTCCCAAAAAGTTATGGGTAGAGGCGGTTCCATTGTGAATGTGAAGGTTAAAAACCTCATTACTGGTGCGCTTCTTCCAAAAACTTTTAAAGGCCAGGAGAAAATTGAACCAGCTGAAGTTACTACCCGCAAAGTGCAGTATCTTTATCGTGATGATGAAAAATTCTATTTCATGGATCCAGAATCTTTCGAACAATATGAACTTTCTGCTGACATGGTTGGTGATATGAAAGATTTCATGAAAGATGGTGATGAAATGGAAATCCAGTTTTACAACGGTACACCGATTAACTTGGTGCTTCCAAAGAATATTTGGCTTGAAGTTACTTATACAGAAAGTGTTGTAAAGGGTGACACTACTTCTTCAGTGATGAAGGATGCCACGCTTGAGACTGGCGTAGTTATCAAAGTTCCTGCATTTATTAAGCAGGGCGAAATGGTTTCGGTGGACACAGACACTTATGAATACCGCAGCCGTAAATAGAGGCTATCTCAAAATTGAAGGTGCCGCACGGGCCTTCAATTTTGATTTTAAAGACAAAGTGGTGCTTGATATTGGCTCATCAACGGGTGGATTTACTGAACTTGCTTTAAAAAATGGTGCAAAAAAAGTGATTGCTGTTGAAAAAGGTACAAACCAAATGAAAGCGCCACTGCGTTTTGATTCGAAAATTGATTTACGCGAAAAAACTGATGTGTTTTATTTTAGACTAGACGAAAAGGACAAGCCAGATGTGATTGTGGCGGACGTTTCGTTTGTGTCGCTCGCAAAAATCTTAAAATATGCGAAGATTCATTTAGCTAAAAGTAGCACAAGGTTTTTGGTGATGCTAAAACCACAATTTGAAGCTAAACCAATGCAACTAAATCGTGGCGTAGTAAAGAATGAGGCTATTCGTCGACAGATAATCAAAGAATTTGAATATTTTTTGAAATCGAATGGTTTTATTGTGATGAATAAACGCGATAATGATTTAAAAGGCCGCACTGGCAATTTAGAGCGTTTTTATGATTTAATTCTTGCAAAATAAAATGTTTAAGCTTATAATAAGCTTATGAACTTATTACATGGCGTGGGCGATTTCTTCTCCCTTGATATTGGGACAAGTTCGATGCGAATCGTACAACTTGCTGGTAACTCTCAGCATGGTTGGCAACTTTTGAAGTACGCATATGTTCCTTGTGACCAAAAACTAATCAATGATAGTTCTGATCTCGGTCGAAAACGTCTCGGCGAGGCGATTATGGGTGCTGTGAATCAGGCTGGTATTAAAACTAAAAATATTGCGATTGGGCTTCCGGCAGGAAAGACTTTTACTTCTATTGTTGAAACTGACACGATGCCGGAAAAGGAATTACAAAAAGCCTTTAAGTATGAGATTGATAAGTATGTACCGATGGCAATGAGTGATGCTAAGGCAGATTATGTAGTATTAGGACCAAGTCCAAATGACCCAGCCAAAACCGAAGTTCTAGTTTCTTCAATTGCGAAGGAATATGCCGAATCAACCATGGAAACAATTGAAAGAACTGGTCTTAACATCATTGCGATGGAACCAGAGCCATTAGCTATGGCTAGAGCTTTGTCAATTCCAGGAGCGATGGACGCCACGATGATAGTTGATCTTGGTGAAAGATCGACCGACCTTGTAATTGTATTTCGTAACCAACCACGCCTAGTACGTACAATTCCGGGTGGCTTTTCTAATTTCGTAAAAACCCTTGCTGGCGGTCTTGATGTTCGTGAAGATCAGGCGAGACAATTCATTTTGAAATTCGGTCTTGCAGAAGACAAAGTCGAGGGCCAAGTGTTTAAGACACTTAGTCATATTCTTGAAAGCTATGCAAGTGAGCTTACAAAGTCTGTACGTTTCTTCCAGACTAAATACCTTAATGGTAAGGTTGGCGGTATCGTGCTTTCGGGTTATGCAAGTAGAATTCCTTTGTTCCCAGAATATATTGAAGCGCGTACAAATGTTCCATCAATGAAGGGTGATCCTTGGCAAATGGTTCGCACATTGCCTGAACAAAAACAGGCGCTCATGCCAGTGGCGAGTGAATTTGCTGTAGTGATTGGCCTTTCGGAAAGGAGTAATGACTAATGGCGCGTGAAATTAACCTTGTTCCTGATATTAAAGGCGAAATGATTAAAGCGCTTAAAATGCGCAATTTCATCTTTTTCCTTTGTATTATCGTAGCATCAGCTAGTGTTGGTGTGATTTTGTTCTTTGCAATGATTGCTGGTGGCCAGCAAGCCGTTGCAGATGGCAAGAAAACAATGATTGAAAATCTCTCGAAGAAAATGAAGTCATACAATGACTTAGGTGATTTTCTGACAATTCGCGATCAACTTGGCAATCTATCGGCAATTTCAAAGAACAAGAAGCTTCTTTCTCGTTCATTCAGCGTTTTGTCGGCACTTCTTCCTAAGGGTGCGGATAGAATCACAATTTCTGAGCTTAATATTGATCTTTCTGGCGCTTCGCCAACAATTTCATTTGATGCACAGGCAAACGCTGGTGAACCACCATACATTGATTACAATGTGCTCGATTCCTTCAAGAAAAGTATGCAATACATGCGCTATGATTACGGCAATTATGTCGATAAGAATGGCAGTCAGATTCCAGCTTATTGTATGATTGAATCTGGTGCGGATGGCGCTACTTTCTCTGATAAAGATAGAGGCTACTATGCATATTGGCTGATTACTGGTGAAGGTTGTAATCCTTCGTATGAGCCAGAAGAAAAAGAAGAAAAAAATGATAATGAAGAAGGCGAAGAAGGAAAAGAGACTGAAGAGACCGAAGAAAATGTACTTTCAGAGGATGAAATTAGTCGCCGTACCGCTGGCTATACAACTCAAATGTATGACGATCAAGTTGTCGTAAAGGTTTGGCGTACGCCACAATACAACGACTGGTATAAGACAAAAGAAGTTGAAGGTGAGCCATATATGGACATCGATGGTTCAATTTCTGGCGTAGCACACTTTGAGAGTCAATGTATTACTTATTCTGGTACGCTCAACGAAACAACCGGTGCAGTATCTTGGAGCAGCGAAAATAATAGTTGCTATCTTGTCCCGGATGGTTCTGATGGTATTAGAATTACTGATTCTTCGAACGGTCGTGATTCATCACAAGAGTTGGTGCTTCGTTTCTCAGCCACGATTACTTTAACTCCAGATGTATTTAGATTTAGCAATAATCACGTATTATCAATTGGCCCATCTGGTCGTTACAATGTGACGGATTCCTACGTACAAATTCAAGATATGTTTGCCCAGAAAGCTGCAGACTGTGCACCAGGTGATACGTCATGTAATAACAGTAAAAACAGCGGAGGGAATAACTAATGGCTAAGGAAGTTGCAATTGAAAAGAGAGCGAAGATTTCGCAAGCACAGCAATATATGCTTCTAGCTGTACTTGGTGCGGCGATTTTCCTTGGCGTAGCAGTTTCGATGATTTTTCACTTTATTAATCAGATTTCATTCAATGTGAGAGTAATAGCTGAAGAAGAAAAAGCTATTGTGGCATATTCGAATGCGATTCGCGATATCGGCGTTTGTAAAAAGCCACACGGTTCAATATATAGTGAAGATGAATTGAAACATTGTAATCCTGACACGATTGATGTTTCAACGGTCCCTGGCACACTTCGTGCAAATATTATGGATGATTTAGCCGCAGATGATTCTCTTAACTCGGTGCCAAAGGAAAGTAGTTCTTGTATTAATCCATATACTGGCAAAAAATATAGCTATGATGAATTAAACGATATTTATAACAAGGCTGATACGGATGATGATTTGATTGCTGCAAGCGAATTAATTCTTAGTTGTTCGGCGTTACGTATTATTCCAGACGCACTTCCAGCATTCAAGAATGAGGAAGCACTCCTTTCGAGCTTGAATAAAATATTCCTTCTTACTGGTATTGAGCCTGAGACTTTGACTCCGACTGGTAGCTCTGGTGTATCAAGTATTGGTACTAATTTGCAATCCATTTCAGTGCGTTTATCAGTTGAATCGAATACCGCCACGACGGTTAATTTCCTAGAAAATGTGGAACGTTCGATTCGTGAGTTTAATATTGATCGTGCAACAATTGAGTGGGCAAGTAATGATACATTAATCTTACAAGCACAGGCTGAAGCATTTTATATGCAACCATCTCAATTGATGGAGACTAATCAAACAGTTAAGGTGGAACAGAAAGGCGGTAAGAAATGAAACAAGATTTAACTACATCAATTTTTGCCGCAGTAGTAGGTGCTCTCGTTGCTTATTTCGTTTGTAATATGTTTTTGCCTGAGCTTCAGGATGTGACATTTACAACACTTAGCGAAACGGAAAAATTCACTTTAGCAGAACCAGATTCAGAGGTCTTTAATTATCGTTCTGTAAACCCTACGGTTGAAGTATACGTCGGTAACTGTGTGAATCTTGGTGAAAATGGTGTTTGTAATGACGATGTTGTAATCACTGATGGCGGAAACGGTACCGTTGAGCCACAGCCAGAAGAAGAAAATCAGGAAGAGAACGAAGAAAAAGAGAACGAAGAAGAAAACAAAGAAAACGAAAACCAAGAACAAAACGGGGATAACGAGAATGGCACTACTAACTAAAGAGGCCGAGAGAAATATAATCAATATTTTGGTCGCTGAAGGTTTAGTCGACACTAATCTTGTGCAGAACGTTATTAATGAAGTTGAGGGTTCTGGTTCTGAACAATCTGTCCTTGGCGAACTGACAAGAAGAGGTGTAGCTAACGAAGATATGGTTGCGCGTGCTACAGCGCTTCTTATTGGTGTGCCTTATGTAGAGCTTAAGAATATCACAATTGAACAAGACATTCTTTCAATGATCCCGCAGGATGCACAGCTAAGAGAGCTTGCAATTCCGCTTGGTGAAAAAGATGGGCTCTTAAACGTTGCAATGGCGGATGTGACAAACGTCCAGGCTACCGATTATCTTTCGAATCTCATGGGCCGCCCAATTAGGGTTTGGATGTCATCTGAGCGTGGCATTCGTGAGATGATTGAGCATAGCCATGGTGACCTTACTGGTGTGACTGAAGCTGTTAAGGAAGGTAACGAAGAGGAAGCGGCAGAAAAAAGTAATGTCAAAACCATTGTGCAAGATTCGCCGATTTCAAAAGCTCTTACCACAATTTTAAGTTATGCTGCTAAGACAAAAGCATCTGATATTCATATTGAGCCACTTGAAAATGCGCTGATTATTCGTTGCCGTATTGATGGTGTTTTGCGTCGCATTATGGATCTTCCAAAGAACGTGGCGCCGGCACTAGTCTCCCGTGTGAAAATTCTGTCTAATCTAAAGATTGATGAACACCGTGTACCACAAGACGGTCAGTTTACAGTGCTAGTTGATAATAAAGAGATTGACCTTCGTATCGCAATTTCGCCAGTAACTTGGGGTGAGCAGGTGGTGATTCGTCTTCTCGATAAAACCGGTACTTCGATGGAAGTCGATAAAATGGGTATGGCCGGTCGTGCGCTTCGCGATGTGCTTTCTGGTATTGAAAAGCCAAATGGTATGATTCTCACATCAGGTCCTACGGGTTCTGGTAAGTCTACTACACTCTATGCTTTGATTCAAAAGATTAAATCTGAAGCTATTAATATTGTGACGCTCGAGGATCCGGTCGAGTATAAGATGGACGGCATTAATCAGATTCAGGTGAATGTGGACGCTGGGCTTACATTTGCAAACGGTCTTCGTTCGATTCTCCGTCAAGACCCTGACGTAGTAATGGTAGGTGAGATTCGTGACTCGGAAACTGCTGGTCTTGCGGTGCAGGCAGCACTTACTGGTCACTTGGTGTTCTCAACCCTACACACCAACTCGGCTGCAGGTATTTTGCCTCGTCTTCTTGATATGGGTATTGAGCCATTCCTTCTCGCATCTACTCTTAACGTGGTGATTGGTCAGCGTTTGGTACGTCGTATTACAGAAAAGAGAGAAACGTTTAAATCTACGGAACTTGAAACTGAGGGAATTAACCAAATTGTTGGCGAACTATTACCAAAGAAGGATGCAGACGTTGCAGCTGTTAGCGAAGATCTTGGTTATCCAGGACTCCCGGTTAAGAATGATAATTTCTATATGCTTTCAAAAGGTATGGTAACGAAGGAAACCCCAGGTGGTTATAAAGGTCGTGCTGGTCTTTATGAAACGATTGTCGTAGATGAAGACATTCAGAAGCTTATTATTTCACACGCAACAGCAGCTGAAATTATGCGTCTTGCTAAGAGTAAAGGTACGGTAACGATGCGCCAGGATGGTATATTGAAGGTACTTTCTGGAATAACAACAATAGATGAGGTGAACCGCGTGGCAAGCGATTTGTCGTAATGTTTATGGTATAATGAGGATAATATGGAAGAAAGTGGGCAACAATTAGCACAAGCACAACCGGTACCAGCTACTGGGCAGCCGGTTCAAATTAGAATCGAGAGTTTGCTTGAGGAATGTATCCGCCGCAAGGCTTCGGATATTCATATTCAATATGGTCTTCCACCGATTCTTCGTGTTGATGGTGTACTTACGCCGATTGCTGGTACGCCTGCTATGAATGAAGAAATGATTAAGAATGTGATTTTTGCGACGCTTGATGAAGAACAGCAAAAGATTTATCTAAAAGATAAGGAATTTGACTATTCGTTTGCTTTTGGTGATATTGCACGTTTTCGTGTAAACGCTTTCCACGAACGTGGTAAAATGGCAGCGGCATTTCGTTTGATCCCAAATCAGATTAAATCCATTAATGAACTTGGTATGCCGTCAATTGTAGAGACGTTTGCTAACTTCCCACGTGGCTTAGTGCTAATCACTGGTCCTACTGGCTCCGGTAAGTCTACGACACTCGCGGCTCTTATTGATAAGATTAACCGTGAACGTTCGAAACATATTATTACGATTGAAGATCCAATTGAATTTACGCATAAGTCTGAGCGCTCGATTATCGTGCAACGTGAAGTTCACTATGATACATTCAGCTTTGCGGCGTCGCTTCGTTCGGCACTCCGTGAAGATCCAGATGTAGTCTTAATCGGTGAGATGCGCGATCTTGAAACGATTCAGGCAGCGATTACGATTGCAGAAACTGGTCACTTGGTGTTTGCAACGCTTCACACTAACTCAGCAGCACAGAGTATTGACCGTATGATTGACGTGTTCCCATCACATCAACAACCACAGGTACGTTCGCAGCTCTCAAATATGCTTTGTGCAATTTGTTCACAGCGTTTAGTCCCAGCTATTGGTGGTGGACGTGTAGTGGCGGCAGAGATTATGATTGCAAATGCTGCAGTAAAGGCTCTCATTCGTGATGGCAAAACTTTCCAGCTTGATACGGCAATTCAAACCGGTGCAGCCGAAGGTATGCAGACGATGGATAGAACGCTTGCGAAGTTAGTGCAAACCGGTGTGATTTCGTATGATACGGCACGTGATTATGCAGTTGATATGAATGAGCTAAACAGGTTGGTAAGAGGCTAGAATGAAGAGATTTAATTACAAGGCAAGAGGAAAAGATAACGGTAAGCTGATTAAAGGCAATATTCAGGCCGAGAATGAGCAAACCGCTGGTCGTCTTTTGATGGAGCAAGGATTCACGCCTCTTTCGATTGTTGAGGAAGGCGGCGGGCTTTTTGGTGGCAGAGAGCACGTTAAAAATAAAGACCGCATCATGTTTACGCGTCAGCTATCGACTCTTATTGGCGCAGGTCTTCCACTTGCAACTTCGCTTCGTACGGTGATTGAGCAAACTGAAAACAAGGCAATGAAGGGAATTGCTGAAGAGATTCTAACTAGCGTGGAATCAGGTAAAAGTTTGTATGAATCATTTGCAGTACATTCGGATATCTTTAATGGCGTTTACACGGCACTTATCCAAGCTGGTGAAACTTCGGGTACTCTTGACTTGGCTTTAAAACGTCTTGCTGATCAGGAAGAAAAAGACTCGGCAATGATGTCAAAGATTAAAGGTGCATTAGTATATCCAGGCATTATTCTTGGTGTGATTATCGCAGTGCTCGCTTTCATGATGGTAGCAGTGGTGCCACAGGTGAAGAATCTTTATGAGGATATGGGTGAGCAACTTCCAGATTTGACGCAGGCACTTGTAAACATTACTGACTTCTTTGCAAACATGTGGTGGTTGGTGCTTATCGTGGTTGGTGCTATTGGTGGTACGATTTTCTACTTTATCAAATATACACCGCTTGGTCATAAAGTAATGGATTCCTTTAAAATCCACGTGCCGGTATTCGGTGGTCTGTTCCGCAAGCTTTATGTGTCACGTTTTGCTCGTACGGCCGAGATGATGCTTGCAACTGGTGTGCCAATGCTTGACTCAATTCGTATTGCTATCGACGCAACAAACAATGCGATTATTGAGGAAGAATACGCAAAATCACTTGAAATCATTAAAGGTGGTAAAGCACTCTCTGAAGCCTTACGCGACAGGGAATATATGCTTCCGCTTGTTCCGCAAATGGCATCAATTGGTGAGGAATCTGGTAAGATTGACGAAATGCTTGGTAAAGCTGCGGCCGTTTATGAAACAGAACTTGATAATCAGATTAACGGTATTTCTACAATGATTGAACCAATTCTTATGGTGATCATGGCTGGCCTCATCGGTGTAGTGGTGGGTGGTACTCTGCTTCCAATCTACTCTCTGGTTAATAGTGTGGCATCGTAAAGAAAAACACTTGATTTTTAGAAATTTTTAAGTTATTATAAGCTTAAGCATAAAATCTAGAAAGGATTTGTTTATGGCAAAACAAAATATTAACACTAAACAGGGCTTCACCATCATCGAAGTCGTGCTCGTGCTTGCTATCGCGGGTCTTATCTTCCTTATGGTGTTCGTAGCTCTTCCAGCTCTTCAGCGTTCACAGCGTGATACTGCTCGTCGTAACGACATGTCTCGTGTCGATACTTCACTCGTGCAATATCAAACCAACAACAGCAACAAGAGTAACAACTTGCCTGGTCCTGGTGCATGGAAAGGTGCGGATAACTTCAAGGATGCAAATGCCTGTAACAATACCAACACTGCCTGTACGTTCGCTCGTGACTATATGAACTCTGGTTCATCCGAGGTTGAGAAGAACAATGAATTTGAAGATCCAGATGGTGTTGCTTACAGCATCGTTATTACTAACAACTGGGGTGAAGATGGTTCTCTAACCGATAACCTTAGCCCAACCTTCACTGAAGGTAGATCTGAACTTATAGCAAAGGATAGTGGCTATACTATTGGTGGTACTAGCGCATTCTCAGAATACGTTGTTTACATCGTTCCTGGTGGCCGCTGTGATGGTGAAGTTGTTGAAAAATCTCAGAAGCGTCACTTCGCGGTGCTTTACCGTCTTGAAGGTGCTGGTGTTTACTGTATTGACGATCAGTAGAATTAACCTGATAATAAAAAGTACCCCTTCGGGGGTACTTTTTTATATATAATATATAGATTATTAAGTATTGGCACAATAGACACCGGCGCCTTCGAGACGGTAGAGGACGGCGATATTGCGTGAATTTGATGAGCCAACCGGGTTATTGCCGTCACATTTGGCTTGAAGTATGACATAAATCTTATATTCATTTGGGAAGGCGGCTTCATATAAACCTTCGAGGGCTGCGGATACACGAGGCTGTGTAGTTTCGCTACATTGTTCGTCTGTACCCATACCGCATCTCATGACGGAAAGAGAATAGTTTTCGCCATCTGGGTCGACAAATTTTTCACCGAGGTAATCACGGTAGAAACCGCTCCATTTGTTATTGCCACCAGTACTACCGGCAAGGGTGTCATTCCAGGTAACGTTTACGATGGTGTTATTGTCTATAGTGTCACCTGAGCCAGGTAAAGGTCCGCGGTTGCTAATCATATATTTTTTAACTTCCGAAACAAAGTTTAAAATATCTTCACGCCTACTAGTGTCGCGTTGTGAACGTTGCAAGGCAGGTAGGGCGACGAAGACCATAATAAAGATTAAACCTGCGATTGCGAGAACCAAAACGACCTCAATGATAGTGAAGCCGGTTTTATTATCTAATCCACCTTTTTTCATATTTCTCCTTACGCTTAATTATAAGGTTAAATGAAGTAAAAAACAAGACTCGTGATAAAATATAACTATGAAAACTGTGATTCTTATACTAATGTTTGTGCTGGGCGCCTGTTTCGGATCATTCCTTTGTTGCCAAGCTAGACGGATTTACCTTGAAGAAACAAAACATAAAAAACTCGGTAAAAGATCGGTGTGTCTTAATTGTAATTACAAATTAAAATGGTATGACAATATACCAATTTTTTCATGGTTGTTTTTAAGAGGAAAATGTAGGAAGTGTCACAAAAAAATTGGTCTGGCAGAATTCTTGTCTGAACTTCTTTCTGGTATTGCACTATTCATGATTGGTACAACTGTTGACATTAGATTCGAAGAACTAGAATGGGTGTTAGTAGTGGTGATAACGATTTTCACGATTAGCTTGATTTTTCTTGCAATTTACGATGGCGTATACGGTAAACTACCAGTATTTGGATTGATAACATCAATCATAATTGGTTTTATTTATTGTGTAATACGACAAATATTCCATTCACAGTACTATAGAGTTGATGCAGGAACTTTTCTGTACCCAGTAGCGTCAGTTGCGATTCTTGGTGGCGTGTATCTAGTTTTGCATAAAGTATCAAAAGGAAAATGGGTCGGCGATGGTGATTGGTTGCTTGGTACGGCAATTGGTCTAGCTCTAGTAGAACCGTGGCTGGCTTTAATTACATTATTTGTGGCTAATGTTTTGGCGTGTGTCGTGATGGCGCCGGTGGTGAGAAAATCTAAAGACAAAAAGATTTATTTTGGCCCATTTATGGTGATGGCGTTTGTGATTGTATATACTTTTTCTGACTTTTTCTTCTATGCTATTGGTGGTTAGTTGTGCTATAATAAGCATATGAGGATTCGCGTGGGCGCAAAATCTGGCGACACTTTGATTGAAGTGACTCTTGCCATTGGTATTTTTTCGTTGATTGCAGTGGCGGTGGTATCGGTCGTAAGTTCAAGTACATCTAGTGCACAGGTTGCACTGGAATTTACTTTGACGCGCGAAGAAGTTGACGCGCAGGCCGAAGCGCTAAGATTTATCCAATCATCTTATGTAAACAGTAAGGTTTACAGTGAAGATGCAGAAAACAGTGACTACACGGATATTTGGCATACAATTACTGCACACGCAAAGGCAAAAGGAAGCGTAACAGATGATATTTTAAAATTCCATCCGAGCACCTGTGACGAAATTTATGCAGAGAATAATTTATCTAACCAGGGTGCATTTATAATTAACACCAGAAAGCTTAGTTCTCTTGACACTAAAGAGGTAGTTCTTTACGCAAAGGACACGAAAGTATTTTATCCTTCAACTACTTATCCACATTTGATTTTTGGTATGTCGGCAGACGATGACCCTTTGCTTGAAGGCGATATGGACAGCGATAATTCACTTACGCGCGCAGAAGGTGTCCACGTAATTGCTATTAAGGATCCAGATAGTACATATATCGTGGACGGTGACGACCAGCACGTTAATAAAGTTGCGGCATATTATGATTTTTATATTCGTGCTTGTTGGTATGGTCCAGGAGCAGAGCGACCAACTACACTTTCGACCGTGATTAGGCTTTATGACCCAGATTCAATTGAGGTTGTTTGGCCGGATGACCCAGGTGGTGGTGGTTCGACACCAATCCCAGATGATGATCCAGAGGATCCACTGGCGGTTTGTCGTGCTACTTCAAGGCCACAAACTTTGCAGGATTACACTAGAGCATATTGTGCACGTTGTGCTACAGAAGAAGCAGTGGCATCTGCTGGTCCAGTGAACTTGAGTGATAAGCGCGACGGCAAGACGTATAGTGTGCGTTATATTAATGGTAACTGTTGGATGACACAGAACCTTGCAATTACTGGCTCAATTGCGGCAGAATTTTCAAACTTCTCTGGAATGGACGTTAATGTATCAACTCGTGATTTGACGGCGGGTGATTCATATGATGAACCACGCTCACATGTGGGAGCAAATGGTGTATGGTACAACTTTGCTGCTGCATCAGCAAAATCAATTACTGGTACTAGAGCAACTCAATATGAAACGCCA
Organism: uncultured Candidatus Saccharibacteria bacterium; assembly: GCA_964499905.1. GTDB lineage: Bacteria > Patescibacteriota > Saccharimonadia > Saccharimonadales > Saccharimonadaceae > Nanosyncoccus. The sequence goes on from CAZCPT010000013.1 coordinate 17,347, forward strand.
AAGGATATTTGTCCGTCTGGTTGGAGAATTCCAACTAAGACACAGGCTGCGCCACTTAACGGTCATCTTCTCGAATTTGCTCCAACGACTGGCGGTTTCTATGGTGGTGGTACACTCCAAAGCATTGCAACTGGTTATTATTGGAATTCAACCTATGAAAATGGTTCCGGTAGGTTTACCTTCAACTATGGCGAAGTTACCGAAGGCGGTTTGAACCGCGCCTACGGTGCATTTATCCGCTGTGTAATGAAATAGATTAATTAGTATCTGAATGAAATTTTTCGTGGATTTCTTTTAAATGCGCGTCGGTAACGTGTGTATAGATTTGGGTAGTTGAAATATCGGCGTGGCCGAGCATGGATTGCACGGAGCGTAGATCGGCACCGTTCATCAGAAGGTCGGTAGCAAAAGAATGCCTTAGGGTGTGTGGCGAAACATGCTTAGTGATACCGGCAAGGCGGGCGTATTTTTCAACGATGCGCTCAACGCTACGTGCGGTGATGCGGCGGTAATTACCGGAAGTATCAACGGCTTGAGTGTTTTTGCTGTTATTTAGGAAGAGAGCCGGGAGGGAATCAGTGCGGGCATCGAGATAATCTTGCACGCGATTTGCGGCGGATTTACTAACGAAGATTGGACGGTCTTTACTACCTTTACCTCTTACCATAAATTCACGACGCTCGAGATTGATAGAGTCGCGGTTTAGATTAACGAGTTCTGAGACACGAAGACCGCTAGAATAAAGTAGCTCGATAATCGCGCGGTCTCTGAGGCCAGATTCGGTGGTAAGATCGATTTGCTCAAGCATGTCTTCTACCTCGCCAAAATGGAGGAAAGTCACCTGCTTTCTAATAATGCGTGGTAGCTCTACAAGGGAAGGGTCAAGAGATTTAATATCGCGGCGAGCTAGATATTTAAGAAATCCACGGAGAGCAATCAAATGGTAGGCCTGGGTGATAATCTTTAAGTCTTCACTGCCATACTCGGAGCCGTAACGATTTAAAAGCAGACGGTATTTGCGGATGAGCTCTTTATCGATGTCGCCAGGTTTGATTTCGTCTTTTTGCAAGATTTCTTGAGCGAGCATGACGAAACGCTCGAGATAATGGCGGTAGTTATCAACCGTTTTTTTGCTACGGCCAACCTCGATTTCGAGGTGTTCGAGAAAGTCATCAATGAGGTCGTAGATGTCCATATATTATATATTATACCGCAGGACCGGCCCTATTTATGCTATAATAACCGAAAGGAGAATTTTATGGCAAAATCAGAAGATTATATTCAACGTACTTTGGTGGTTTTGAAGCCAGATACGGTGCAACGTGGTATCATCGGTGAAATCATTCAACGTTTTGAACGTGTGGGGCTAAAAATTGTTGGTATGAAGATGGTCATGCCAGAGGAAAAGCTCTATCGTCAGCACTATGAAGACATTGGTAAAATGATTACCCGTCGTGGTGAAACCGCTTTCCGCTACAACGTAAATTACATGATGAGCGGTCCAGTGATTGCAATGGTGCTTGAAGGTGTTGAGGCGCAGCCACTCGTTCGCAAGATTGTTGGCCCGACCGAACCGAAATCGGCAGAAATGGGCACCATTCGTGGTGACTTCTCGCACATGAGCTTCGGCTATTCAGATGCTAAGGGTGTAGGTGTGCCAAACTTGGTCCACGCTTCTGGCAGTCTTGAAGAAGCCAAGCAGGAAATTGATCTCTGGTTCAATGCTAACGAGCTCTATGATTACAACGATCTAAACGAAAAATACACTCGCTAGTCATTGACAAATTTAAGCATATGTGCTATAATAAGAACAGATAGGCAAAACTATCTGTTCTTTTATAATTATTTAGGTTACAGGGAGTCATCCCGTAACCCGTTTTGATTATCTAAAGGGTAGTTAAAACGGGTTACGGAGGTTAATAACCCGAAATCTGGCTACGTGCCAAAAATCAAAGGAGATCTATTATCATGATGCACCCCTTAAAATCTTTTCTGCCCAACGCGATGGTCGACATCGTATGCACTCGTCTGCACCTCAAGCCGGAAACTCCCCTGATTCCGCATGGAGACAAGGGAGACTACCGCATTGCGGGAACTGACGATCTGCTCCGGTTCGGAAAGAACTTTTCTTCTGCACAGCGCGTTCGTCGCTATTTCGCCAAGGTGGAAAATCAGTAGAGCGAGCTCTACCAAACCTAAATAATGCATCTAACCCCCGACTAACGGCACCTTATCTGCCCCCGGTCGGGGGCGTTTTTTTATTTAGAGAACTTTATCTAAGAATTCTTTGACGCGCGGGGTTTTTGGATGATTAAAGAATTCGGAAGGTTTGCCTTCTTCGATGATTTTACCCTGGTCAATAAAGACGACACGGGTGGCAATTTCTTTAGCGAAATTCATTTCGTGGGTGACAATCATGATGGTCATGCCGTTATCGGCGAGCTCACGGATAAGGGAAAGGACATCGCCGATAGATTCTGGGTCGAGGGCTGAAGTTGGCTCGTCAAAGAGAAGCACCTTTGGAGAAAGCATCATGGCACGAATAATTGCGATACGTTGCTTTTGGCCACCAGAGAGACTGGCCGGGAAGGCATTTTCCTTATTTGAAAGATCAATATGTTTTAATAGCTCGCGGGCGCGTTTTTCGGCGGTTGGCTGATCCATGATTTTCAGAATAACAGGGGCGAGAATGAGGTTTTCCATGACGGTAAGGTTGTTGATGAGGTTAAAATGCTGAAAAACCATGCCGATATTCTGACGCATCTTCTGGATATTTTTTTCGGTGATTTCGACGCCGTCGAAGGAAATGGTGCCGGAAGTTGGCTCTTCCATGCGGTTAAGACAGCGAAGGAAGGTGGATTTACCAGAGCCGGATGGGCCGAGAATGACTACACGCTCGCCTTCTTTAAGCTCAAAATCGATGCCTTTTAGAACTTTGTTTTTACCAAATTCTTTTTTGAGATTATGAACGGAGATCACTTTTTCTTAGTCCTTTCTCGATGCGTTTAATAATAAATGTAATGAAGTAGACGACTGCAAGATAGAAGAGAGCGGCAACGAACATTGGGACGAGATAACTCGACATGTTTTGGCCGGAGCCAATATCTTTTGCTGCCATGTTTAAATCGTACATACCAACCATGCTGACGATGGCGGTTTCCTTAATGACGGTGATAATTTCGTTACCGAGGGCTGGGATAATATTCTTGATGGCCTGTGGGGCGACGATGCGTTTAAAGATAGTGTAGCGAGAAAGACCAAGAGCAAGACCAGCTTCAGTTTGGCCCTTATCAACGGATTGGATGCCGCTACGGATAACTTCTGCGGTGTAGGCGCCGGAGTTAAGACCAAAGGCGAGGATAGCGGTGATGATCTGCGGGAAGCCGCGGATGGCAAATACGGCAAAGAACATAATAAAGAGTTGCAAGGCCATTGGTGTGCCGCGAATCACAGTGGTGTAGACCCGACAAATGAATTTTGGTACCACCAGCCATTTAGATGGACGAGCGGTATCGATTAAAGCGATAATCGTACCGAGAATTAAGCCAATAATGATTGCAAAAAATGAGATTTGCATGGTGAGGAGGAAACCGTGCCAGAGTGATTCGATATATGCTGGCGTGGTAAAGAGCTCACCGAGTTTTTGGAAGAAATCATTCATCTTGAAGCCCCATATGTTTTAATATTAAATTATCGATTTCGGATTTACCGTCTTTACCTGGGATTAGCATCTCGGTTAAGACTTCATTGAAAGCAGACAAAAGTTCAGGGCGGTTTTTGTTGACCGCGATAGCGTAAGATTCCTGGGCCGGCTCGTCTAACATGCCATCGGTGCCAGAATAATAGAGAGGGAGAGCGGCGAGGGACGGATTTTTTTCAACGATAAATTTAGCGGCGAGTTCGTCGGCGATAGCATAATCGATAAGGTGGGCCTGAATAGCATCGGCGGCAAGTTGGTGGGAATCAAAACCCTTTACAGTGGTATTGGTACCGGCTAGAACTCCGGTTTCGGCTTCGTCAGACATAAAGAGATAGCCGGTGCCACCAGTCTGAGAGCCGAGAGATTTGCCGGCAAGAGCTTCCCACACGACGTATTCGCCGCGGTTTTTTGGTGCATTGGTTTTACTGTAGATCACATATTGAACAGAGGTGTAGTAGGGAATACTAAAGTCGACTTTTTCGGCGCGGGATTCGGTAATAGTGAGACCGGCAGCGCCAGCATCGGCAATGATACCGTCAGACACATTATCAATAATCACATCGAACTCGACATTTTTTAGCTGGACGGTTTTACCCATTTTTTCGGCAACACGATTGATGATGTCTACGTCTACCCCTTTGATTTCGCGATTGTCGTAGTATTCAAATGGTGCGAAAAAGGCGTTGGTTTCGATAACATAATCGTAAACCTCTATATTTTTAATAAAGAAAAAAGTGCTGAGTCCCACGACAAGCACTATAAGCGAAATGATGATTAATTCCGCCGAGAAAAATCGTTTTATCCTCCTAGCCATAAGCTTATTATAACACGCCTTAAATAGCACAAGGGTAATTGACTTTTTAAAAAATTGTTGTATAATGGAGATGTGGAGCGAAAGCTTCATGTTTTTTAACTATCTGTTTTCCGTAAACCATTTAATAGCCGGCGGGCTTAAAACGTAAGGGGGAAGAATATGACTTTTGAATGGTTAATCATGAAAGCTGTTGACATTAAGGATAAAATCGAGGTATGGAAGGGATTTGGTAGTGATACCGTCTCAGTGAATATCGAGGACATCGCCCGGAAATACCACAAGTGTTACTGCATCAACCACTCGGTGGTGGCGTTCGTTTTCCGCCAGACGATGTACGTAATCCCCTACACCAAGAGCGTAGTTGATACGCTTGACAAGAAAGGCTTCCGCAAGGACGATTTCTTTGTGCCGTTTTCGAACGGTGAAGTCCCTAGGTGGAGACAAGGACAGTGGAAAGATCTTCAGTATTGGGCAAAAACGGAAAATAGCAGATAGTATTAATCCCCGGCCAGATGGTCGGGGATGTTTTTTACTATTGACTTTTTATTGTATTTATGGTAAAATTGTTCTATTAACTATAGAAAGGTTATATGGAAGTTTGGCAAATCTGTTTGTTGGGTTATATTGGCGCTCTCCTATTGTGGTTGGTCATTAATGGGGTGTTTTTGCTAATTTCAATAATCATAAAACATAAAGTTTTCGAAGTGCTTGAAGCTATCACTGCTGTTTTAGCCGTGATTCTTAGTATTGCAACTGGCCTGGGCGATATTGCCCTTATTATATGGTTGTTCCAGAATAATTACACTTTTTGGGGTGTTGTTGCAATCATTCTTGGGATTAGTATTGTTACTGTTGCTGGTGAATTGTTGTCATTGCCTTTTATCGGTATTACAGCAGGTTTTAGCAGTTGGTATGACGAGTCTGAATTTAGGAAATAGAAAATGAGTGACGATCTTAGCTTTAGAACAAAAAGTATCATCTCGCTAATTATGATTATTGGCATTTCCGTGATTCTTTTAGTGGCTGTGATCATTCCAAATATAAAGACTTATACTCCTCCATCTGGTGGTCCAGATGTTCCAAGCTTAAACGAAATTGATAAAGATATTAGCGAAGGAAAGAAGAGCGGTAAGTACTGTTTATCTGCTTCTGAGACGTGGAATAATGTTGGTAAAACTGCGTGTGTAGCTTTTACTCCAGTTAAATGTGTTTCCAGTAAGGGATATTGGTTTTTAGACGAGAAAGCTAATTATAAAAAGGGTTTTGTGGCTTTTTTGGGTAAGAAGAATATGGCTAGCGAGTCAACTATTTCAAATATTTGTAATGGTAATACTATTTCAGTTTATGGTGAGATTGTAATGTATGAGGGTCACCCAGAGATTAAAGTTTATAATTTAAGTCAAATTACTCGAGCTAGTTTATACCATTGTAGGTCGAATGCTTACGGATGTGTCTATAAGAGAAGCTAACGCTATGGGGGGTGGCGACGCCAGTTTGCAAGGCAAACTGGCTAGGGTCACCGGCGAATACTCAAAAAAGAGAGCTTTGCTCTCTTTTTGCTCGTATTCTTGGTGACCCGGGTGCGAGTCGAACGCACAACCTCTTCCTTAGGACGGAATTGCTCTATCCATTGAGCCACCGGGCCATATAGTATATTATAGCACAAATGCGCCTCAGTTTGTGTTATAATAGTATCATGCATAAGGTTAAAAACGTCATCTGGGTTCTTGTGTTTTTGCTAGTGACGGCCGGGATGGGAGTGAGTGTGTTTTTTTCGATTCGGGATTCTGAGAATGCAGATTATGTAGTAGAAACTAATGCGTTTTTTGCGCCATTTGAATTTTATGAAAATCGGCAGATAGTGGGGGTAGATATAGAAATTGTGAATCGCTTAGCGGAAAAAATGAATAAAAAAATCCAGGTTAAAAACGTAGAGTTTGATGTGATTATAGAAAATTTAGAGTCTGGGCGAATTTCGGACGATGGGGCGGCGGGTTTAACAATTACGCCGGCACGTGAGGAAAAAGTAAATTTCACGATTCCCTATTATAATTCTGTGCAATATGTAATCTTCAATAAAAATATGCCGCCATCACTACGAGATGACCATGTAGTGTGGGAGGCACTCGAAGGTGCGACCCTCGGCTCACAGATTGTCAGCACGGGGTATTTATTTACTGAGGACGAGATTGAAAATGGAGTGTTGGCCGGAACCGGCACCAAGATTAAAGGTATCGATTCGCACCAGCTGGCAGCCGATGCAATCAATGCACATATTGTAGATTTTGCGATTGCTGATGAATTGGCTGCGAAATTTATCGTAGAAAAAAATCCAGAACTTGAGGCTTTGCCACTTTATTATTCCGGAGCAACGCGAGAAGAAGATTATCCAGTAGAAGAATCCTATGCGATCGCAGTAAATAAATCAAGGACGGAGCTGCTCGAGGCGTTTAATGAAGTACTGGCAGAAATGCTGACCGAAAATGATGAAGGCCAAACCGAAATTGATAAATTAGTGCTTAAATATATGGGGCTTTTAGATGAATAATTTCTTTGATAAAATAGTAGAACTTTTTAGTACGCCAGAGTATATTGATTCGCTTCTGCATGGGTTTTTGTTAACTATGCAGGTGTCATACTTCGCGCTTTTGATCGGAATATTACTGGGTACAATAATTGCTTTGATAGATACGGCCAAAGAGTCAAAATGGATGGCGGTGCCAAAATTTATTTGTCGGGTATATACTACAGTGATTCGCGGTACACCGATGGCTTTGCAACTATTTATAATGTTTTTTGTGATTTTTGCGATCAGAGGATTTCCAAGTATTATTATCGCAATTATTGCGTTTGGTTTGAATTCGGCGGCATATGTGGCAGAGGTGGTAAGGAGTGGCATACAATCCGTGGATATAGGCCAAACTGAGGCTGGGCTAGCGCTAGGATTATCTAGACGGACGATTTTCTTTAAGATTGTGGCGCCACAAGCTATCAAGAATATGCTGCCAGCAATGGGAAATGAGATTATCACCGTAATAAAAGAGACGGCGATCGTAAGTATGGTTGGCATGTATGATCTCAATATGGCAGCAAAAGATATTGGATCTGGGCAAAATATGGCAAGTTATATCGTACCGATGTTTGTGGCAGCGCTATTTTATCTAGCGACAATTTATTTGATTACTTTTGCGATAAAGCGTATTGAAAAGAGTTTGCGAAAAAGCGACCTTAGGGCGGAGGAATGATGGAAAATAGTAATACCGATTTACTAATAAAAAACCTGCATAAATCTTACGGAAAAAATAAAGTTTTAAATGGGATCAATTTTGAACTACACGAGGGCGAGCGTGTAGTAGTGTTGGGGCCTTCTGGTTCTGGCAAATCCACCTTCTTGCGCTGCATTAACCGAATTGAAGAGCCGACGTCTGGTGAAATATATTTCGATGGCACATTAGTGACTGATAAAAATGTTCGCAAGATCCGTCGCAATGTAGGGATGGTATTTCAGCATTTTAATTTGATCAATAACCTCACTGTGATGGAAAATATGACTTTGGCGCCGGTGAAGTTAAAACTAATGAAACGCGATGCGGCCGAGAAACGTGCAAAGGAGTTGCTGAGGCATATTGGGCTTTTAAATAAAGCTAGTGCATACCCTTCTAGCTTATCTGGTGGGCAAAAACAAAGAGTCGCAATAGTGCGGGCAATGATGCTGTCACCGGAAGTATTACTTTTTGACGAGCCGACTTCGGCGCTAGATCCCGAGTCGATCGGTGATGTGCTAAGTTTGATACGCGAACTAGCGGAGCGCGGCATGACGATCATGATCGTAACACACGAGATGAGCTTT
>CAZCPT010000014.1:0-25425 GCA_964499905.1 uncultured Candidatus Saccharibacteria bacterium
CGGTCGTTAAAATCATTGATTGGGGTAAATTCCAATATCAAAAGATGAAAGAAGAAGCCAAGAATCGTAAGAAGGCTCGTGAAAAACAATCCGAACTGAAGCAAATGAAGATTGGCCTCAAGATTTCAGAAAACGATCTTAACATCAAGGTCCGCAAAATGCGTGAATTCTTAGATGACGGTGATCGCGTCAAAATCATGGTCATATTCCGTGGTCGTGAGATGGCTCACAAAGAAATTGGTCAAGATTTACTTGATAAAATTCTCGGGCTCATCGGTGACGACATCGTAATCGAAGGTAAAGCACAATTTAACGGACGTAACCTATCAGTCGGAATACGGAAGAAGTAATTTCCTACTTCCACGGTTCCCTGGTTGCACATTCAGTGGACTTTTGTCCGCAAAAAATATTAACTATAAACTAAAGGAAAACCTATGCCAAAGTTAAAAACGCATAAAGGCACCGCTAAGCGCATTAAGATTACCGGTTCAGGTAAAATTACTCGTGAGCGTGCTTTCGGGAATCACATTCTCGCTAAAAAATCTAAAGCCAGAAAACGCAACATGAAGACTTCTGCTGCAATCAACGGCAAAATCAAGAAAAACGTTAAGACTGCATTAGGAGTTTAATCATGAGAGTAAAACGTGGCGTGGCCGCAATGGCCAAACATAAGAAAATTTTGAAAGCTGCTAAGGGAATGCAACATGCCCGTACCCGTAGCTATCGCTTGGGTAAGCAGGGCGTAATTAAGGCTCTTCGTTATAGCTACCGCGATCGTCGTAATCGCAAGCGCGACCTTAGAGCTATCTGGATTACTCGCATCAATAATGCTTCACGCGAACTTGGTCTTTCCTACTCACAGCTTATCGCTGGTATGAAAGCTAAGAACATCAACCTTGATCGCAAGGTCCTCGCTGATCTCGCAGTGAACAATCCTGATGCATTCAAAGCAATCGTTAATACGGTAAAGGAGAAATAAGATGGCAATTTGTGAAGTCACCGGTAAAGGTAAGATGTATGGCCATAATGTTTCGTTCTCCCAGAGACATACTCGTAAGGTTTTTAAACCGAATGTCTCGAAGCGTACGCTCGTAATTAACGGCCAGAAGATTAAATGTAATGTCTCTACTTCAGCTCTTAGAACTTTGAAGAAAAAAGGTTTGATTGAGTCTCCGAAGGAAAAAGCAAGCAAATAATTGTTTTAAGATACAAAAAGCCACCCTTTCGGGTGGTTTTTTGATAATCGAGCCGTCTATAAGCCGGGTTCTGTACCATATATATAATATATAGTGATGGTCATCTATCTTGGCGTTACATTGCTATAACACTCTAGCGGTGAGCGTGCATCCTCGAGCAGAGGTTTAATAGCACTCCTTGCAACAGGTAGGGTTTGCCTCCGTGACATATCGCTACGACACGTTGTGAGCTCTTACCTCACTCCTTTCACCCTTACCCCTAAGGGGCGGTATCGTTTCTGTGGTACTTTCCCTATCCTCACGGACGGTCGCTGTTAGCGACTACCTTGCTCTATGTTGCCCGGACTTTCCTCTTATAAAAAGCGACCATCTTTCAGGCTCCCTGTTATTATACCACAGAATCTAAAATAATACTAGTGTTTAATGAGGTCGTCGATGGCGCGGTTGGCCTCACTATCGGCAACAGTGTTTTCGGAACGCGGAATATGCGTAAACGAGACACTATCAAAATTACTAAGCAGTTTTTGAATATCGTTGTATATCGGTATGATATCTGGGTTTTTCACCGAGAAAATGCCGTTTAACTGATTTACAACCATGAGACTATCCGAGAAGAAGTGGGCAGATTTAAATCCGAGCTCAATGGCTTTTTCGATACCGTCTTTCATGGCAAAGTATTCGGCAACCCTAGAAGTTGCAAAACCGATGAACTCACCACCTTGTTCGATGAGCTTACCATCTACACCGATTATCCGATAACCGGTACCAGCAGGGCCAGGATTACCGCGAGAAGCGCCATCAACATAAATGGCTACTGCGCTCGCAGTGTCGCGAGCTGAAACGCGGTCTGAAGTGATTTTTCCTTCTATAATTTCGAGAACTGAGGTGGAAGCTTCGTTTAGACGAACATTAGCAGAGGCAAAATCCTTAATGAATTTATAACTGACGTAACGATCCTGTGGATTAGGTTTTACATTATCCGGTACCGTAACATCATATATTATATATAGATTACTAAGACGGCTGGAATCCTCAAGAGCGAGAAAAGTAATAACGTCTTTGATTTTAACCGAAGTAGCGTGAAGCCCTGCATATTCTTCAAGAGAGCGGACCATGGCTTCTTCCGGTTGCTCACCGAATTTGATCTTGCCGGTAGGAAGTTCCCAAAAAACCAGGGCGTCTCGTCTACCCAGGTTTCGTTTCAAAATGAGGATACCCTCTTCGTTTCTAATTATTCCGACTACGCGAATTCTTTGTTTCATGTCCCACCGTTTGTCTTTAAAACCCCACCGGCCTGTTTTCCCCGTAATATATACAAGGTGGGTAAAATCTTATGCGATACACCCACGGGTGTAAGCCACGAAATCCCTAAAACATGATTATTCAGGAAAATCATGCTGCCGGTAGGGCTATTTTTATTATAACATATAGGGGCAAGTCTTGTCTATTTTACGCCAACTAGCAGATAGAAAAAGTCGAGAATACCATTCATGGCACCAATCATGTAGCTTGATAAGAACTCACCAAAGATTAGAATAAGGACATAGACTAATATGATGCCGTAGACTTCCATGGAGTCCATGATGCGGCGGATACTGTCTGGAGCAATGGCATAGAGGATGCGTGAACCGTCTAGTGGCGGGATTGGGATTAAATTAAAGAGCATAAAGCCAAGATTAGTAAAAATTAACTGCGTGAAGATGGTGCCCAAAATATCCCCACCTGTACCATAAACCCAGCCAGTAAAATGACCAATTAAAAAGGCGATGAATGCTAAGAGAAAATTTACAAACGGCCCAGCAAAAGCGACAAGTGCCATTCCCCATTCTTTCCATTTGAGATTATGGAAGTTCACAGGCACTGGTTTGGCACCGCCAAATACTGGCGCATTCATCATATATAAAAGTACCGGAACAATAATCGATAAGTACGGGTCGATGTTCTTAAGCGGGTTTAAGGTTAGGCGGCCAGCTTCTTTTGCAGTATTATCACCAAGCCAATAAGCCATCACGCCGTGAGCGAGCTCGTGAAGCGAGATGGAAAAAATAATTACGACGACTGCAATTATTAATCCGACTGGATCAAAATTCATTAGCTTAACACCACTACTTCTTTAGTGGTTGGAAGTGAGTCGAGAGACTTTACTTTGAGTTTCTTTTCGGAACGGGCACTGAGTTTTAATTCTGAGACCATAGCATCAACGTTACCCATCGATACAACGAGTTTCGGTTCGATTTCACGAATAGCGCGGATGGATGAAGTACATAGAATATCAGCGACGATATCATCAAGGCATTCTTCAATACTACCAATGATACCAACATGAACACCGCCGATTTCGACGTCATAAATAGTTTTGCCGCTTGGAGTAGCCACGCCACGAATGGTCGCATCGCCAATTTCATATTCACCAGGCCCATGAATTTTACCAACTCCTAGATTTGCGTCAATTACTGAGTCGGCAATATTGAATTTAATGGTGGTCTTTTTGGTGGTGATGATAATGTCGTCTTGGGACCTGCTTTCGATATCGAACATATTACTCCTTATTTAATGATTTTTTCTGGATCGTAGATTTCAGTGATTTCCATTTCAAAGACGTCTTCTAGGAAACGGTCGCGAACGCTTTTACGATAAGTAAAGTCTTCGGTCGACATGATGACGTAGTTGATTGGTTTACCTTGTCTTTTTTCAATGACTTCAGCCCAGCGGGTGAGTTTTTTAGTTTTGTCATTTCCAATGATGAGTAGGTCGACGCCATCTTGGCCTGGCAGACGATTGGTAATAATTAGACCCTTCAAATAGTTCTTAACTGGACGGCAGTATTCTTCCCACGTGGTGGCGTGTACATCTTTTTCGCGAGTTGAATCAATTTTTTTCGCGAAAATATCAATCAAAGGACGATAAAATGGGTGTTTGCTGTTGGCCGAGTAATAGACTTTGTTGTCAAAAGTTTCGTTTTTAATAATGCCAATACTTTCGAGGTTTAATAGCTCACGACGAACTGAATTAATCTGTTCTTCGATGACACGAGTCATCTCGCGAACGTAAAATGATTTCTCTGGGTTTTCGAAAAAGAGCTTTAAAAGTTTGGCACGAGTCTTAGAACCAAACAATTTTTCTATTGGCGTATTATTTTCTTTACTCATCCTATAATACATTTTAGCACAAAAGGATAAATCTGTTCAAGTTCTAGCCAATTAATGTTAGCGTTTCGTTTAAACCATGTAAGCTGGCGCTTAGCCAAATGATAATCTTCATAAAAACATTGTTCTTTAGCTTCTTCTAGGCTAAGTTCTCCATTTAGATATTTCCAGGCATATTCATAAATATCACTCTTCATGGCGCCACTGCCCCAGCCATATTTTTTGACTAATCCCAAAGTCTCATCATATAAATCTTCGTTAAACATCTGGTCAATGCGCCGTTTTAATCTTTCGCGGAGTACCTCTGTTTCCCACTTAATTCCGATAATGAGAAAATTGCCTTTCACCTCTGTTCTGTCTGAACAACTTTTTTGCTCAAAATCACCGATTTTGTGGCCGGTTGGGCCTTTGAAATGGTAGTCGTAAATAAGAGCATCAATGTAGAGTCCCGTGCCGCCAACGATTATTGGAACGTGCCCGCGAGCGCGAATTTCTTTGATTTTTTTCTCGGCATATTCTTTCCAGTCGGCTACAGTGAATCTTTCGCCTGGCTCAACGAGATCTAGGCCAAAATGTGGTACGCCTTCCATCTCTTCTTTAGTAGGCTTCGCGGTGCCGATATCCATGCCCTTATAAATTGCGCGAGAATCGGCAGAAATTATTTCACCATCGATTTTTTTAGCAATTTTAATAGAAACACCAGTCTTACCTGAACCAGTAGGGCCCAGAATAACTATAACTGGTGATTCTTTTGGCATCTATTTCAAGTCCTTAAGGAAGGCGGCGAGCTTTGAGAGTTTGACTTTTTCTTCTTTGTCGCGGAGACGGACAGAGACGACTTTTTCTTCGGCGTCTTTCGGGCCAACAACGAGCACGGCTGGAATCTTAAAGTCGGTAGCGCGCTTAATCTTCTTCCCCAGTGAGTCAGAAGTATCGTCGACGGTATAGCGAAGTTCGTTATATTTCAAAGGTTTTTCGAGAACGATTTCGTCTAGAATGGCTTTGATTTCGTCAACATACTTAGAGACAGTATTATTAACAGTAACGATACGAACCTGTTCTGGTGCACACCAGAATGGGAACCAACCGCCGGTATGCTCAATAAAGACCGAGAGGAAGCGTTCAATGGAGCCGAGCGTGGCGTGATGAATCATCACTGGTTGCTCTTTTTCACCCTTGGCATTGGTGAATTCGAGGCCAAAGCGTTCCGGTTGGACGAAATCAAGTTGGATAGTAGCAAGCTGGTGCTCACGACCAATGGCATCTTCGGCCATAAAGTCGATTTTCGGGCCATAGAAGGCAGCTTCGCCCTCTTGTTCAAAGTAATCGAGACCGTTATCAATAGCGGCTTGTTTGATTTGATTCTGAGCCATTTCCCAAAGCTTTTTGTCACCGAGATATTTATCCTCGTCTGAGCGATAAGAAAGGCGGGCGCGAAGCTTTTGCATACCCATCGTTTCATAAAGTTCCTTAACGATAGCTACAAGGCGCTTAACTTCATCTTTAATTTGGTCGTTACGGCAGAATACGTGTGAATCATCCTGGGTGAGTGAGCGAACACGAGAGAGACCGCCGAGTTCACCGGTTTTTTCATCACGATAGTCGGTAGTAGCTTCCATATAGCGAACTGGCATTTCCTTGTAAGTGCGTGGACGTGAAGCGAAAATTTGAGCGTGGTGAGGGCAGTTCATTGGCTTCATGGCGAAATCTTCACCGTTTACCTGAGAATGAACCATAAAGAGTTCATCACCAAATTTAGCATAGTGGCCAGAGGTCTTGTAGAGATCGGTCTTAGTGATATGTGGAGTCCAAACCTTCTTAAAACCTTCGCGGCCGCGGAGACTCAAAGAGTAGTTAGCCATGAGTTCACGAAGTTCGGTGCCACGTGGAGTAAAGAGTGGAAGACCGGCGCCGACGAGATCTGAGAAACAGAAAAGGTCGAGTTCTTTGCCGAGCTTGCGGTGGTCACGGGCTTTGGCTTCTTCTTGACGCTTCAAATATTCATTAAGTTCAGCTTCGGTTTCAAAAGCCACGCCATAAATACGGGTAAGCATTTCCCTTTTCTCGTCGCCACGCCAGTAGGCACCAGCTACGCGGATGAGCTTAAAGGCACCAACTTCACCGGTATCTTTGACGTGTGGGCCCTTACAAAGGTCAATGAAGAGGTCACCCATGTCATAAAATGAGATTTCGGCGTCTTCTGGTAAGTCTTCAATAAGTTCAATTTTATACTTTTGCTTATGGTCACGTGCCCAGTTTAATGCATCCATCTTGCTTGAAACGCGCTTAACCATTGGAAGCTTGCGAGCAACGATGCCACGCATTTTTTTCTCGATTTTCTCGAGGTCTGCATCAGAAATTTTGGTTTTACCAAAATCAATATCATAGTAAAATCCTGTATCAATAGCCGGGCCGATACCGAATGTGGCTGTTGGATAAAGCTCCTGTACCGCTGCAGCAAGAACATGGCTCAGCGTATGACGCATTTTTTCTAGATTGTCTGAGGTTTTCATACTTTATCCCTTCCTTTAATTGATATCTTTATATTATACCATAAAAGGAGGGTTTTTGTCTGTTATTCTGTGGCGTAACTACGATCTGGGAACTTAAGCTCTTTTAGAAGCGTTTCAGCGGTATCAATGTCATTTGCATAGAGAAGAACAATGGCTTGTTTATAAACTGCTAGGTAGATATATGGAGAAGTTGAAGTAAGACATTTAAAGTATTCGTCGGAATCTTCAAGAATTGTGCAGTATTCAGTAGTTGAACTAAGGTATTCTCTGAGACCTTCAATATCTTCGTAGTTTTTACGAAGTGCCAGATAGTTAAATCTAAATGGGTTCTCTAGTTGTTCTTCGACTTCTTCTTTTGGTTCGCAAACGTGTTGATAGGTGATTTCATCTTCTATGTCAATCCCAAGGAAATACCCACTATTATCACGTTTGAATTCATAATTTTCATTTTGTTCGCAGATGGTTTTGGCGAGTTTGCCACTTGGGTAGATTTGCTCGGGTTTGGCTGGAGTATTGTCACCAATTTTAATTACGCCAGAAAGAAGTAACACTGCCGCAGCAACAATGAGACCGATAATGATAGCAATAATAGTCGTAAGACTATGCTTTGGCTGGGATTTTGCAGTTGTGGCGGTATGCGACATAATGATGGCATCGGCGATAGCACTGGCATCGGTCGGGGTTTCGTGGTGCTCTTCTTTGGTCTCTAGCTTTTTTTCTTCAACTGGTTCTATATGTTCAATAATTGGCATCGGCGTGTTCTTAACATCGTCATTTGGCAAACTAGCTGGTTTTTTTACCTCTTTTTCCCGTTTAGGAATCACAATCGGGTCTGGTGTTTTTTCTTTTGGAAGGGGTTTTAGATTTGGTAGTTCCATTGATTCTCCTTAATTACCTGATACACAATAATATTTATTACCATCCGCGGATGGGTGAGTTAATGCATACGACAATTGGTCGTCGGTAGCTTGCAGGGTGCCGCCTTCGCCAGAACAATTGGCTTTATAGTGGAGGGTGATGGCTTTTTCGTAAGCAAGGTCTTCGCTCGCGGTTGATGAGGCTTGGAAGGCGTATGAATTACCTTTTTTGTCTTTAATGTTGATAAGGTAATTTGAATAGAGCGTGTTTAATGCGGAATTACCAGCGCCAGAAATGTCGAGCTCTGTTTCCCCGTTAATTGCAGGAAGGGTGCCTTGATTTGCAACGTAGTTTGCAATGTTAATATTAAAGTTTTGAAGTGCAATTTTAGTAGCCTCGTCGATTTCGGCATTTTCTATCTTCTTTTCCGTAGCTTCTGGGTCGGCATGCGAGCGATCTGGGTATTCAAGCTCATTTAAAATGCTTTCAGCAGAGTCAATGCGGCTGGTTTTAATGAAAGTCATCGAGTTTTTATAAACTACGAAATAATTATAAATTGGGGTTGCGACGGTAACTACTTTAAACATACTAGTGGAGTTTTCGAGAACCGTGACGTTGTTATCACCATTTTTGCCGGCATCTCGGTAACTACCAACGAGATTATTGTTCTTTTCGTCATCAAATTCGGAATAATTACCGTTAAAGAAGACTGTTACAACTTCTTCCGAAAAATCATTGCCACTCTCAATGGTAGTTTCTGGTGGAGTAACACAGTGATAAATCTTGTCGGTTTCGTCACCTAGAATAACTTTGTAGGATTCATATAAATGATCGTCTGGGAGCATTTCGGCAAAGTTAAGGCCACGTGCCACACAAACTTCTTCTACTGCCGCAGCGGTTGGGCCAGCAGCTTCTTTTTCGACTGGCTTTGGTTTTCTGCCACTTAAATCAATAACTCCGGTGGCAACTAATGCGATTAGTACACCCGCAAGTAACAAAAGAGCTAGGCTTGCATAGAGCAGAGTCTTTGGTTTCTTTTTGGCAGGCGCAATGGTTTCGGTTGGAGCATCAAATGGGGTAACGGTTGGAACACCAACGAGAGCGTTTTCGAGTGCCTCGGCAGTAGAAACGGTCGGCTTTGGAGCTGGAGTCGGTGGTGGAGTAGGAGCTGGCGGTGGCGTGATGTCGGTTTTAAAGACTGGGGCGACCGGTGTTACTGGTAAGAATGGGCGCGGTGGAGTAACTGGCTTAGTTGGGGCGGTTGGTTGAGCTGGGGCCGGGGCCTGAGCTGGGGCTGGGGTTTGGACAGGAATAGGAGTGGCTTTCATGGGAGCGGCCGGTTGAGGAGTCGGCTTAGGAGTTGGTTGAGGTGCTGGAATAGGCGCCGGTGCTGGCGGCGTCGGACCTAATGATGAACTAGCGTTTGGTTCCATTCTCACTCCTCACTTTAATTTAATTTTACCATAAGCATTATATTTTTACACTATTAGAAGTAGCACCATAAGAGGCATAGTCACGACGGAAAACAGAGTTGAAATCGTAACAAGCTCGGATGACTCTTCGGCATTGCCGCCGTATTTTACAGCAAAGAGGCCAAGCGACGTGGCGGTTGGTAGAGTCTGGATCAAAGTACATACTTGGATAACTTCAACTGGAAATTGCATGAGTGTGAGTAGCCCCCATGTGACAAGTGGACCAATGGTGAGTTGAATGATGGCCGTAGCCATGAGTTTCCATTTTTTTAGCACTTTTTTGATTTTAGCCTGAGATAACATCACGCCGATACAAATGATGGAAAGCGGAGTGGTGGCGCCGCCAACATAACCGATTGCATCTGTCATAAACTCCGGGAGGCTGATTCCAACGAGGAAAAAAACCATACCAAGAAGCACCGCAATGATGTTCGGGTTGAAAATGATTTTATGAAGAAGTTTGAAAGTAACTTTTTGCTCGAAGAGCCAGATACCGTATGAGAAGAGCGCAATATTAAATGCAATGATAAAGCCACAGTAGGCGATGATGCCGTTGGCACCAAAGGTGTTAGCGACGATTGGATAGCCAAGAAAAGTCGCGTTGTTAAAAATCAGGGCGAATTGCGATTCGAGCGAAAGGCCCTTCCCCATCCATTTTTTATCGAAAATAATGCGGGCGAGCAAGATCAATACTAGCATAATAATGACGCCAGCCATAAAACCAGAATAAAAGAGATTGGCTGAGCCTTCGTCATAAGTGCCTGGGAAGGCCATAAAGAGTGAAGCTGGCATAAAAACAGTGAGAAGAAGGTTGGTCAGTTCCCTATTTGATTTTTCACTGATGAGTTTAAGTTTGCCGAGAATAAAACCAAGAATCAAAATCAGCGCGATGGCACCAAGCCGAGCATAAAATACGCTGAGTTCAATCTGCATATGCTTATTTTAGCACATTTTCTCGGGATTTTACAGACCTCAAAAATTGACTTTTTATGAAAAGTGTGATATAATTATAGGATAGGTGGGCGCTCTTTTATTCTTTGGTGGAGGTGAAATAGATGTCTATGTATGATCTGGACGAAAAGACGATGTTTACCTATCTAAGGGGTAGGCTCGACGGTCCAGGGTTCGAACAGAGCCAAAAAGCATTGGTTTTTGCAAGACGCGCCCACAGTGGGCAGAAACGGAAGGACGGTAGTCCCTACATTATCCATCCGCTCTCGATGGCGTGTGATGCAATTGCCTGCAAAGGCGCAACCGATGAAATCATCGCAACAATTCTACTCCATGATGTTTGTGAGGACTGTAATATTCCCTTGTCGGCGTTGCCGGTGAACGATAAAGTTCGGCAGGGCGTCAAGTATATGACGGTTCGCAGATTTGATGGAGAAGAAAAAGCCGAGACGAAAAGGCGTTATTTCAATGAGCTCCTGGACTGCAAGGAAGCAATCATCTGCAAAGCGTTCGATAGGTATGCAAACCTGAACGATGCAGAGGGCGCACTCGATGAGGATGCAATAGTTAAAAACATCATCGAAACACACGAACTGCTGCTTCCGGTTCTGAAGGAGGCGAAATACGAATATCCGGAGCTTTCGGATATGCTTCACACCATTAGAACGGCCCTTAAACGGACGGTCAAAATGATGGCGAGATACCATAATGTAGAACTAAAATAGCCCACCAAATTAATCCCCTAAATAAACATTAGGGGATTTTTTTATGAAAATTTGGTATAATTCTAAAAAAGGAGAGGTAATAAATGCGAAGAGGAACAGTTCGAAGTGGGCTCGGAGCTAGTTCGGTTATTTTTATTGTCTTCATCGTGCTTGCGGTTTGTCTAACTGTTGGCGTTGCAGTGCTAATTGGTGCTGGCGTGATTAGTTTTGACGGGAATGGTGGACAAAGCGGTGGCGACAGTGGCAGTATTATTACTCCAGACGATTCGGAGAACCTCATTAATAACCCAAATCCACGCATAACAAGAAATGCGCAATTCTTTGAAATATTAAACCTAGAGTTCTATTTGCCATTCGAATTCAAAAACGTCATTAATAACAAAAAAGGCGTATACGAGATTAAATTGCAAAATGACGAAGGCAAGGCCGAGGTGGTGGTTTATGTTGAAAGGGCCACGATGAAAGCCGATAAATATTTAAAAAGAAAAGATAGTAGTCTAGTGGTTACAAATACGGATTATACAATAAATGGTACAACCTGGGTTGAAGCGAGCAGTACTTCAACTCTCGCTTATGCAACGAATTTTGGCACGCTTATTTATGCGATTTTCTGTAACGTCGAAATGGATTCAGCCGCAACAGCAAACGCAATGGAAATGATTCCAAAAACGCTTTACATGAAAAAGTTGTACAGATAATTAATCTTTCTTTTTAAGAGCGCCACGAAGCCTTAGGCTAATAATTATGTCGTGCAAGGTTGTGTCAAAATTATCGATAATTTTGGTGTTGTGACCAAAGAAACGTTTTAGTTCTGGTTTTAGATCCGTAAATTGGCCGCAGGCGAGAATAAGTTGCGAAGGTTTATAATCTTTAACTTCTTTCAAATCGCGACGAAGTTTAGCGTTACCTAGTTCCCCGTCGTCGATTAATATCGGCCAGTCGTCCAAGGCAAATGATTTGATATTGTTTTTCCTTGTATAGAGTTTATAAGACAAGGTTTTCGTGAGAGCTTTTGTTGATAACATGACGGTTTGGCGATTTGCGCTAATTTCGGACGCGGTAAAATTAATACCAACAAACTTTTGATTTTTGTATTTTCGTTTGAAATAGTTTAGGCTAGTGACCGAGACTAAGTAGTTTGCAATCACGATGAGATCGGCTTTATAAATATATGGTTTTAGAGCCTCTTCGGTGACTTTCCTGGCTTTTTTAGCGTTTTCTTGGAGCGCTTCGGCATTTCGCCAATCAATGACGCGGATGATTTCGAGCGTAGGGATCTCCTCGCCTAAGTAATCCGCAAATAATTCCCCACCATACCCACTATCAAACACCACAACTTTTAACATTTCAATCCTTTCTCCTCCAACGTGGCGATTGTAACACGGATCTTTGGGTTGATTTTCACGATAAAAAAAGTTACGCGACAAGTGTAGTGTAAAACTTATATAATATAACCATGAGCACTAAGAAGAATAATAAAAAAGTCCCACAATGGTTTTCTACTAATCCTTCAGTTTCCGCCATCGTGTTTTTTATCATAACGACAATAATAATATTGCCAGGCATACTTAATAATAAAACAGCTGCCCCCGCTGCATTCCTTTTTGACGTATTTCTCTTGCCATTTTTAACTATCATAGGTTTGTACTCTGCGTTTCACTTTGGTATCGCAGTGGCAAAAATAATATATGCTAAACATAAAAATAACAATAACCATGATAGAAGACTACTTGGAATAATTGCCATTCTTTTAATTACGCAAGTTGTATGTATCGCAATTTGTGTTGGTATTGTAGTGCTCTTTGCCGGATACCCGGTGAAACAGTGTTTCAATGTTTGTCAAACTTATGAGATTGGGGATATATTAACTACTTATCTGTTGCCTTCTATAATTCTCTCTATCCCAGCATATTATGGTGCATGTAGATACAGTTGGCTATATTCGAAGAATAAAAAAGTTCGCTGATGGGTGATGAGGGACAAAAGGATGTCGCGCCTTAGGCGCTCCATAGAGGGATGTCGCGCCTTAGGCGCTCCATAGAGGGATGTCGCGCCTTAGGCGCTCCATTCGAACCCCAATGGGTAAGCCCACCACTTAGCAGATATTAAATAAAGACCCTCCGGGTCTTTCTTTAATATCTGGTGGGGCTTAATTAACCAGGCTTTAACAAACTACAAGGAAGAGACCGACAGATGCTTAATTGATATTTATCATTTTGACGGTATAATAAATATAAGATAATTGCAGAAGGAGTAATTGCAATGGATAGCTCAGAAATTCAGAGCCAACTAAAAATGACATATAGCGAATTGGTTGATTATCTTTTGAAGAAATACGGTCCAGCGAAATGTGATTATTTCCGCACTGAAGCGTGCAAGTCTAAAAATCCGAAAGTTTCTAGAACAAGCGAAGGGTTATATTGCCACCATATCGACGAAGATAAAGCAATCATGCTGTGTAACGATAAGTTTGCCGCCAATAACCCATTCGAATATCAAAAAGCTGAAAGGCTTGTTTATTGTAATGCGTTGGAGCATTTAATTCTTCATATAAAGATCGTTGAAGAACCGAGGAATGAAAACGCTAATAAAATGGAACTGCAAGGTATCGGCGGTGCTATTAATTTTCTATGTCCTCAAATAAATGATTATTACAATGGTTATCAATTTAAACAGGCGTATCTAGTAAAAATCTTTAGCCTCATAGAGAATAACTTTGACGATTATGTGAACATTTTGAAATATTTCTTAGACGTAATTGAAAAACATCCACTTTATAAACTCGTTATATCAAAAGAAAGACTGTCAATCGGGTGGGATGGTCAAATAGTCAAAAAGGTATACGAGCGACTATAAAGGCCCGATCAAATTGTTGGGGATTTAACGGATAAAATTATAGAGGTAAATTACGGTTTTTTGACGCATTTTCGCAGTAAAATTGGCACAAAAATAGCCCTCTATTTTGACGAGGGATTTAACAGACATTTACAGATTACGAAATAGTTAAAAATTATTTTATAACCTGAATGGTGGGTGATGAGGGGCTCGAACCCCCGACCTTCTCGGTGTAAACGAGACGCTCTAGCCAACTGAGCTAATCACCCACTCAGAGTATTATATCATATCTATTATAGCTCGACAAGTTCGTACTTACGAGAGCCAAGGCCGAGTTCTTCGGCACGAGGCAGAATCTCGCGACCAAGACGCGTGTCGATACGCTCCTGAAGTTTCTTGGCGCCTGGATCTTTTGAGCCCCAAATCATATCAATAAAGGCCTGGTCGTTTGCAACTGGGTCAAGGGATGCCACAATGCCAAGGTCGCCCATAACCGGGTCGCCCTGCTCAGAATCACAATCGCAATCAAGCGACAACGCATTCATGACAGTGATATAAACAATTGGTTTTCCCTGTTCATTTAGATAATCCGCAACAGCAGTAGCAGCTTCAGCCATGGAATGGATGAAATCGATTTGATCGTGTTTTGAAATCCAACAAAGGCGTGGGCTGGTGGTTTTACCACAAGAATGGATGTAGGCTTTGCCTTTTCTAGACGCAAAACCAATGGATTGGTTTTTGAGATTAGCGCCAAAACCGCCCATCATGTGGCCTTTGCCGTGGGCAAGGTTCACAAATGAATCGTAGTTGTTAAAATGCGTACCGACTAGGTCGTATTTTAGGTGTTTTCCTTTTTTAAATGGAATCTTAAATTCACCTTCGGCATCCATGATATCGACTTCAGCGAAACTAGTGAAGCCATGTTTTTCGGCAACTTTGATATGATCTTCCGCAGTATTACGAGCGCCCGGATAGGCAGTGTTGCACTCCACAATCGTACCGTTCAAACTTTTAACAAATGGGCCGATGAGGTCAGCTTTTAAATAGCCTTTAGCGCCATCTTCGCCGGTAGACACCTTAACGGCAACTTTACCTGGAAGTTCTACACCAAGAGCCTGATAGATTTTGATGAGGTTTTCTGGGGTGATTTCTTTTACATAATAAACCTTCGCCATAATACTCCTTACTTTTTTATTACTTTTTTAGTGACATCAAACTTTTCCATGTATTTTCCAAGCATCAGTCTGGTCTGCGCATAAAAAGCAGCAAGCGACTGATAAATAATTGAGGTAATTGGCATTAAAATCCACTGCAAAAGCATTGAGAGGTTTTTGCTCTTGCGGTATTTTGCTGGACGTTTTGGTAACATCTTAAGTGAGATAAGAACGGTTACAATAAGACCGATAGAAGCAAAGGTTTCTACGATACTAACAATGTTTGGCAAATTGTAGGCAACCATATCATGAGAAGAAACATTCATAATCATCGGTACCCAACCACCAAAAGCGACGATTGGCGCGAGAATTGCGAGGGTTACGTGACCGTCTAGCAAGCGCCAGAATTTTGGTAGAAGCTGCCAGAATGGCATGATGCGGCGTTCCCTTCTAGTAAACAACTTAGTGCCGACATAAGCGACATCAGAAGCGCCATAATACCAGCGACGCACCTGGACAAACTGCGCTTTAATGGTTTTCCAAAGCGTTTCATCAATCACGGCGTCTTGATAAACCGGAATACGAATTGGGAGAACCGAATAGTCCCCACTAAAGAAGAAAAGACTACGCCAATATTGATGACCATCCTCTACAATGGTGCGTTTGCTCCAGAAATGCATCGCTTCTAGAGCTTGAAACGGCTGGGAGTGAGAGGCAAAATTACGGAGCACGTGCGGGCGCATCGTGGTAATTACGTTAAAGAAGGAGTTTGAAACGGCAACCACGCGGCTTGGAGCTGGAGCCTCCCAAATATTATTTAAAAAGAGTGAGACTGGCTGATAGCTAAGGCGCTGGCGGTTTGGATGAACAATAAATTCGTAGGCGACAGCGTCAAGGTATTTCTCGGCCATTTGGTTGTCACTATCAAGAGAAGTAACAATGACATTTTCAATTGGTAAGTGTTTGCTTTTAATATATTCAGAAAGGCGTTCGCCGGCATAAGTAAGGTTTGGGCCTTTACCGATGATTTCTCCTGGTAAACCGTCTGGATGCTTAGATAAAAGAAAATCTTTGAAAGTGCCATCATAATCTTTTTTAAGTCTCTTCGCAGTTTCTTCGATTGCTTCCCCGCCGCGCTCTTCGTAGGCGAGCGTCACGATTATATGGTCGTTAGGAAAAGTGCTTTTAACTATCGCTTCAATAGATGGCTTCAAAACTTCGTAAGCTTCGTCATAAGCCGTAATAATCACCGCGTGGTAGATTTTCTTAGGATCTGGGTATTCTTTGCTCATGGCGGCCATGAGTTTAAGGTTTTCGAGATGCTCTTCAAAATGATAACTCTTTGAGTTGCTGTCATGTAGGCGTTCGAACGAAGCATGAGGATCTTCTAAGTCTTCTACGCGCTTTCGCCAGTCAACACGTTCAGCAAATTTAATCGTGTTATATCCTTGCACGGCGCGATAAGCCACGCTGATAGCCTTAACCAACGTTGTGGCAATTAAAATAAAGAGATAAATTGCACCAATTACTGGGTTTAACCATGACAAAATAAAGAGCAAGATAATAGCGCCATAAGAAATTAATCCTGGTAAAATCTCAAAAAAACGATAGGAGCGCGTGCGCTTGCCCTGCGGAATTTCAAGGTTTTTTCGCATTTAACCCTCTCCTGTTAAACGAATGAGAAGAATAAAAGCTCCAATGATTAATGCGCTAGTAGTGAGCAAGAAAAACTTAGTCATACCGGCACCGCGTTTTCTAAAGATGCGCATAGCAATGAAATTATGAAAAACACCTAGAATAATGGCGAGCACGAGAAAAACGAGCATATCAGTCCATGTACCATTTCTATAA
This sequence comes from uncultured Candidatus Saccharibacteria bacterium, assembly GCA_964499905.1. GTDB lineage: Bacteria > Patescibacteriota > Saccharimonadia > Saccharimonadales > Saccharimonadaceae > Nanosyncoccus. Next base: position 16,702 of record CAZCPT010000014.1, read on the forward strand.
CCACCAATATCGCCGTAACCAACTTTGATGATGGCGCTTTCAGTATTTAGATGAAGTACGGTATAAACAAATAGAACTATTGAACCTAGTAGGTTTAAAACCATCAATACTAGCATGAATCTTTCATGCAGGTAAATCTTTTTTATATCTTCGGTGAATTCTTTCATTTTTCTTCTTTTACTTCAGCTTCTTCTATGTGTTCGTATTTTTCATCAGCGTGATGAGTTTTAGCAGCGCCGGTAATCTTATCAATTAGAATATTAAGATGTTTAATAAACATGATGTCACCGACGAGACCGACAATACCAGTTAAAATCATCATCCAGCCAACGAGCACGGTGGCGCCGTGGGCTAAGAATGTCACAATAACACCTATAACGAGCATGAGAAGGCCAAGAGTTAGAATTGGTTGCCAAGTCTTGATATTTGCCGAGGCGAGTTTGGTCGCAGCATTAATGCGAACCAATGATTCATAGATTATTAGAATACCGATAATTACACTAAATACATGTGCGATATCTTCGCCAATGGTGATTGCGGCGATACCGAGAAGCACAGAGACTACACCGGTGAGAAGTTTATTATTAAAGAAGTCGTTCTGCCCCTTTTCCATGTAATAATTAACAATTTGATTGCCGCCTTTAACGATGAAAAAGACGCCAACGATGTAGGCAAGTATTTTTACCATGGTTTCTGGCCAAATCACAAATAATACGCCAAGTATTAAGAGAGCAAGCGACTCGATTGTGGCGGTCCAGGCTGTTTTTTTGATGTCACTGCCAATTTGTTCGACAGGACGCTTAATAATTTCCACCTTAGACATGTTTCTCTCCTTAATTATATCTATTATAACACATATATGCTATAATGAATGAAGTGCCGATGTAGCTCAGTTGGTAGAGCAGCTCATTCGTAACGAGCAGGTCACAGGTTCGATCCCTGCCATCGGCTCCATTTTTTTGCCCATTTTTTATAGAACAAAAAGCCGGCCTAGTAGCCGGACTTTTTTTACTTCTCAATTATGTATTTAACCGCTACTCCAACGAGCCCGATTGATGCAAGTATAATGTCAGTAGCAATTAGCGCGAAATAATCCACAAAACCTCCTTACGCTTTTTTGATTATAGCACAATTCAAAAAACAATGAACAATTATTTATGCCGAATTGGCGGGATAGGTTTTTCGTTTGAACTAATCTTTGAAGAATCATTCAAAGTATGAAGCAGTTTATGTCTCGCATGAGGGGTAAAAATCTTTTCAAGCCAGGATTTTTTCGGTGTCTGATTCTTGGAAGTAAGGATTTCTACGATATCACCCTGTTCAAGTTTTTTGTTCAAGTTACTCATTTTGCCGTTGATTTTTACACCAACTACATGGTCGCCAATTTCGGAATGCAAGCGGTAAGCAAAATCGAGCGGCAAAGCGCCTTTTGGTAAATCAATAATATCGCCCTTTGGTGTGTAGACGAAAATCTTATCGGCGAAGAGATTGAGCTTCAATTTCTTTAAATCAACCTTCTTTCCCTCGCGGAGCCTGGCGGCCGTCATTTGGAGTTCGGTAATCCAGAGAAGGTTGGTCGGAAGATGCTCAATCTTCCCCTTTTTGTAGTTTTCGGTAAGCTTTTGTTCGTTGTAATAGAAGCTCGCGGCAAGACCGCGTTCAGCGTATTCGTGCATTTCACGGGTACGAATTTGAAATTCAACCACGCGCTTATCTTTAGTGATAACAGTAGTATGGATAGACTGATAACCATTTTGCTTTGGCATAGCAATGTAATCTTTAATACGGCCAGACATTGGGGTATAAAGCGAGTGAATGATCCCTAAAGTCAGATAACAGGAGGTGACATCTTCAACGATAACGCGAAGCGCGGTTAAATCATAGATTTCATTAATGTTTTGATTGTGCTTAGCAAGTTTTTTATGAAGAGAATAGACAGATTTAACGCGGCCGGAGATTTCATATTTGATTTTTTCTTTGTCGAGAGCCTCGCCGACTTCTTTTTCGATTTGTTTAAGAGAACGTTCGGCAGATTTATTATATTTTTCAATTAATTCATTTAATTCTTCGTAACGCTTTGGGTCGACATATTTAAAGGCAAGGTCGGCCATCTCGACACGGAGGCGCCCCATATTGAGACGGTCGGCAAGAGGCGCAAAAACCTCAAGAGATTCTTTGGCAATTTTCTTTTGCTTGTCTGGTGGGAGGGCCGAGAGGGTGCGGAGATTATGTAGGCGGTCTGCAAGTTTGATGATGAGCACGCGAATATCATCGCCTAAGGCGATCATAAGGCGTAAGAAATTGTCTTTAGTCTCCGGGAGATAAGTATCAATGTCTCGCATGCCATTACGAGCCGTAGAAAGCTTTGTAACACCATCTACAAGAAAAGCAACGGATTCACCAAACTCTTTCCGAATTTCATCTAAAGTTAGGGGCGTATCTTCTACCGCATCATGAAGAATACCGGCAATAATAGTATCTTCATCCATTCCCCATTCTTCGAGAATCTTTTTTACAGCAAGCGGGTGGATGATATAAGGTTCGCCAGTCTTGCGAAACTGGCCCTCGTGGGCCTTTTTCGCGACCTCAACCGCGCGTTCTACTCTCGCGGAATCCTTCTCTTTCATATTTTTATTATAACAGAGATTTGATGAGATTTTTTAATTCAGTATCGTTTTTACATTTGAAGGTGAGTGAGCGACCAGAAATCTTGGTGGCTACCTGATACTTCCCAGTAAGAGCATCTTCTTCTTTGCGATGCTCATGGGCTTTAACTAGAGCGGTGGAAGATTTCTTCTTAGTACCAGCTACGTAGCGCTCAACTTTACGAGCAGTCCAACCTTCGGAAATAATCTTAGGAAGGACTTTTTTAATAGTCTTTTCATCCATAGAAACAAGCGGGCGCATAACACCTTCGGTAAGTTTTTCCTTCACCATGGTCTTTTTGACGTCGTCTGGGAGATTTAAGAGCCTCATGGTTCCCTGGACAGAAGTTTCGGACTTGCCAACTTTAGCAGCGATATCTTCAACGGAAAGATTAAACTGGTTTTTAAGCTTGGCATATGCAGTTGCAAGCTCAATGGCGTTAAGATCTTCGCGCTGGGCGTTTTCGATGATGGATAATTCTAGGCGGTTTTGCGAATCCAAAGTGCGGATGATAGCTGGGATTTTCTTAAGACCAGCAATCTTTGAAGCACGCCAGCGGCGTTCACCGGCGACAATTTTATATTTACCGTCTTCTTTAGTGACGACGATTGGCTGGAGTACACCGTGTTCTTTAATGGAAGCAGCAAGTGCGTTGATGGCTTCTTTATCAAACTCACGGCGAGGCTGATTCTCGTCGCGAATGACAGAATCGAGCGCAAGCTCTTTTAAATCACTGGAATCTTTATCTTCTGTGGCGGTCGGGTCAAATTCGTCATCAACCAAATCGGTTGGGATGAGAGAGTCAAACCCACGGCCAAGACCTTTTATACTCATTTGGTTCTCTCCTCTACTTCTTTAGTAAACTCTTTGTAGGCTTTGGCGCCTTTGCTAAATTTATCATACGCACCGACCGGTACACCGTGGCTTGGGGCCTCGGCAAGGCGGACGTTACGTGGAATAGTAGTCTTAAAGGTAAGATTTTTGAAGTATTTCTTGATTTCGGCAAGGACTTGGGAAGAAAGTGAGGTACGCTTGTCGTACATGGTCGCTACGACGCCGAGAAGCTTTAATTTAGGGTTGGCTTGCTTCATCACGAGTTTCATGGATTCTAGGAGTTGTGCGACGCCTTCAAGGGCATAAAATTCCGTCTGAACCGGTAGCAATAGAAAATCTGAAGCAATCATGCCATTGACGGTGAGAAGTGATAGGGATGGCGGAAGATCAATAATAATATAATCGTAGTTATCGGCCACTTGGCGGACAGCGTCACGGAGACGAACGAATTTTCTAGCCATGCTGGTAATCTCAACTTCGGCGTTAGCAAGCTCTGGGGTAGTAGGGGCGATATCAAAATTCTTGTAGTCGGTCTTTTTGATAGCATCTGCCATGTTAGCAGCGCCGAGAATAACTTCGGTCATGGTCTTATCTAAAGAACCGTTATTTTTATCGATGCCGAGACCAGAGGTAGCATTGCCCTGAGGATCAAAGTCTACAAGAAGAGTTCTGAACTTGTCTTTAGCGAGATAATAGCATAAATTAACCGCGGTGGTGGTCTTCCCTACGCCACCTTTTTGGTTAGTTACACAAATTACCTTCGCACTCATAACGCTTATTATTATAACACAAAAATAAGCCCTTGGTAGGGCTTATTTTATTAACCGATCTTGGTGATTTCAATTTCGGAATATTTTTGGCGATGGCCGGTTTCGGTGTGAACACGCTTCTTGCTATGGTAGCGGATGACGCGTACTTTGTCACCTTTAACTTCTGCGGCTTTCACCTTGGCTGAAACCTTTACGCCTTTTACTGTAGGTGTGCCGACAGTAGTCTTGTCGCCATCAATTACGAGTAAAGCATCAGTTTCGAGCTCTTTGGTTCCTTCCGGGAGGAGGTCCACCCGTAGGGTCTCTTTTTCCTCAACGAGATATTGCTTCCCGCCAACGAGGATAACTGCTTTCTTCATATTAATCCTTTAAATTACTTAGGATATTTTATCACATTTAGGGGTATTTAACAAGAGTTATTTCTCTTTGTGCTTGTCTTCGCCCTTAACTGCGCTTTCGACGGTCTTCAAAGTCTTACGTGTGTTGTATAGATAGAAACCGCCACCGAGGATACCGGCAACTACTACAGCTGCAAGTACCACTTCAAGAGGGCCAGTGCTTGGGATTTCCTGGCAACCCTCCATCTCTGGATTAGTGGCACAGGTTGGTTCCGGCTCCGGTTCCGGCTCCGGTTCTGGTTCAGGTTCTGGTTCTGGAGTTGGCTTTGATTCACAAACAACCTTTACGTTGGCTGAATCCTTTTGATTTTGGTTGGAATTGTAGCTTGCAGTGATAGTGTTTTTAAGAGTCTTGCCACAGTAGGCTTCATCGGTAGAAACTTGAGCTTGGTAGATGACCTGGACTAGAGCGCCAGCTGCTAAATCACCAGTGTTGTAACCACTGATGTCTAGAATATCATCAATGGTTTTACCGTTAACATTGGCAGTGTTAAAGATTTTGGTGCTACCAGTACGGAGTGAAAGACCATTGTCGTGGACGTCTTTGAAGATGACGTTCGTGAGGTTGGTATTACCGGTGTTTTCAAATTTTACTCTGTAGGTCACATAGTCGCCTGGTTTAGCATTGACTGTATCTACCCAAGTAGTACCATCTAGAGAAACTTTTTTATCTAACGTTGCGGAAGTCTTTTCGGCAACAAGAGTATAGGTGATATAACCTGAATACTCCGCACAACCCGGGAGCACACCGCTTAATTTATTGTAGCCTAGGAATGTACCATTTGTGGTAAAGAGATCGCTTGAAAGGACTGAACCGTTGGCCGTACCGCCGTTGTGGATGGTGGCCGTACCGGTTTTATAACGCATTACTACGCCGTCGGTTTTAGTGGTGAGGTAAGCCTCATCCCAAACCTGACCTTCTTTAGCGGCAGAAGTAGTGTTTTCAACGTAACTCCAAGAGATGATGCCACTAATCATTCCTCGCTCGTTTGTATGAAGCACGGTCGGGTAAGCCGAGGATGCTTTTACGGCGGTTGCTACACCGACACCACTTTGGTTGGTGTTAGTAGCGGCATTATTGTGATAGTAAATATATACTTCATATTCTTTACCTGGGGTAACTTCAACTTCATCGGAATATTTAGTGTTATTACCAAGCTCACGGACGCGAACGAAGTTACGCTCGTCACCGACAGCAGCGTTATTGGTGATGGAATTGAAAGTTGCATATGGAGCTGGGTTGTCATTGGTATAGGTAGTACGATTGGATGGCCCCCAAGCCAAAACCTTCGTCCCACCGAAGCCAAATATGGCAACCAGTACGGTAAGGATTGAAGCTAATAATAGTTTTATCCTTCCGTGTTTAGATTTGATATTAGTTTTGCTCATCTTTCTCCTTTCTAGTTATTCCTAAAAGTCACCACTTTCAAATAATCCGGCACGTTCGCCTGCGCTGTCATCGGCATGAGATTCAGCAGCTGGAGCTTGTTGCTGGGCTGCGGCATCAGCTTGACGCTGGGCTTCAGCAGCAGCTTGACGCTGAGCTTCGGCCTGGCGTTCGGCCTCGGCTCTTTGTGCAGCTTCAGCGGCGGCCTGGGCAGCGGCGGCCTGGGCAGCACGATCAGCTTCAGCTTGGCGCTGGGCTTCGGCCTGGCGTTCGGCCTCGGCCTGCTGGGCTTGACGCTCAGCCTCGGCTTGGCGTCTAGCTTCCGCTTGAGCGGCAGCTTGGCGCTCAGCTTCAGCCTGTTCGGCGGCTACTCTTGCAGCTTCTTGGCGAGCTGCTTCGTCAGCTCTTCTCTGCTCTTCAATCGCATCAAAGTTCTGTTGGTCTTGTTCAATCGTAGTAGGCGGGGTTACTTCTTCGTCTAATTCCATTGGAGTAACATCTGGGCCGGCATGTGCAATTTCTTCAGCTGGGTCCTTTGGCGTTAGCGGTGGGGTCTCAGGTGGAGTTTCTGGAGGAGTTTCCGGTGGGGTCTCAGGTGGGGTTTCCGGAGGAGTCTCTGGAGGAGTCTCTGGTGGTGCTGGGATTTCCGGCATACCTTCATAGATATCACCACCCTGCCTTACGACCTGTTCACAACCCCAGAAGGAATCGAGACCTTTATCGTCGGTGGATGGAATAATTTTAACTGTCATTTGACCAATCTCTCTACCACTGGCATCAACCCAATAGAACTGTGTCACCTCAAGGTTATGTTCCTCAGTTGTACAGTGGACGAGTTCCATATTTTCATGAGTGATGTCTTCACCAGGGTTCTTTACACGCATATAGGCGTTGTCGTAGGTGCCATTAAGAACAACTCTTCTAGTGAAGGCGTTATCCATGATGGAACCAAACTGACCCTCGAGTGCCTCGAAGTCATCATCGCTGAGGGCCTCAAGGGCTGCCTCAGTCTCGAGAATTGAAAGGCCTTTAAATCCATCTGGTTGGAGTTCTTCTGGCAAGTTAGCAAGATAATCCGCAAAGCTCTCAACTTGGTTGTGAGCAGTATATTTAATCATTTCGACTTCATCGTCGTCACAGACTTCAGCAACTTCAGTGGCGTTTGCAAAGGCTACTGGGCTGGTCTTATGTTCGGAAAGATACATGCCCTTTTCGCCGTAACCATCATAAATACCTCTTTCCCTTTCGGCGGTTTCAAGTGCAACAGCAGCCGATGGAGCCCCGTCTGTTGTAGTTTCAACAGCCGGTCTTGATCCGGTTTTGCTTGGATCGGTAGTGTCTTTATCGCCGCCAAATAATCCGGTCATCCAGGAACCAATACCAATAGCGGCAGCGGCGATGATTGCACAGACGGCAGCAGCAAATCTGCGGAAGCCGCCGCTCTTTTTGGCGCGTCCTTTGGTTGATTCAATATCTTCTCTAGTTGGCATTTCTTCTGGGGTTCCTTCACCAGAATCAGCCGTTGCCTCAGCTGGAGTTTCTGCGATGGCAGAATCTTCTTCATCGCTTAAATCTTCTGCAGCGGCGGCGGCAGCAGCTAAGCCAGCTTTAACTTCTGCAGCTTCAGCGTCATCACTAACTTTTGCACCTTTAGCTAGGAGCATTTCAATTTCTTTTTCAATCTCTCTTTGTCTTTCGACAATGGCTTCGCGGCGCCTCATAAGCTCGGCGCGTTTTTCGGCAGTTAAAACCTTTTCACCACGAGCTTCATAAGTTTTACGTTCTTTTTCGCCAATTTTTTCTGCTTCTTCGGCTGGAGTCTCCTCAGCAGGTGTTTCTTCAGCTGGAGTTTCTTCCGCTGGGGTTTCTGGAGCTCCTACTGGTGGAGTCTCTTCTTCTGGTCTACCGCCACTTGGCGCACCTTCTGGACTAGGCATTTTCACCTCCTAAAAATTTTCTGCCGAATTCTTGTACGGCCCCTGTTATAGTTTCTTCAACATCAATACCCGCCTTCTTAAAGAAATCGCGGAAGGCATCTGGGTTGTTTTCTTCCTGATCAAACATGATATTAATTTCATCGAGTTGCGATTTAGTCAAGCCTCCGAGTAGTTTTTCCAGGATGGCATCGTCTAACTTTCCGACGTTTTCATCCAAAATCTTTTCCTTTTCTTCAGGAGATGAATCTCCGTATTTTTCGGCGATCAGTGGATTAAGGAACTTTTCCAGAGTATCGCGCTCAATGAAATAATTTTCCATATAGTTATTTTAGTTTAATGATGACCTTTCTTCCCCCATCTTAGCATAAGCTTTAATTTTTAGCAAATAAATGTTGAGGATTTTTTGACTTTTTTAAAAATGCTGATAAAGAAAAAACCGAACTGAATGTTCGGTTTTTATAATTTATGGCTAGTGATTAAATTTTACATTGGTTTAATTCCCTATTTAGGCTACTTTTTGTTCTTGAGATACCTTGAACAAGGCAAACTTACCAATTCTTTGTTGTTTGATCTTATTTAAGGTCTCTTTCTTGATTTCGTCTGGTGAGATATATTGACGCTCGTTTTTTTCGCTGCCGCCATAGATGGCGTAGTCTACGTCGACATCATCTTTCCAGTCTGAGTCTATGACTGTGTTTGGTAATTCTAATGTTTCCGCCATGATGTTTCCTTTTTTGTTTTTGATTGTTTTT